>NZ_JAUZUV010000018.1:0-51708 GCF_031844265.1 Acinetobacter sp. RG5
CAACAACTCCGCCATTCTGCTTCGTTCGTTTCCGTCTATCTCGTCGGTATGGGTGCATTCTAGAGGATTTCAGAATCATTGCAACCCCCAATTCACTATATTTTTCACATATGTCTTTTTTTTCTACAAAAATTGCTAAAAAATCGCTTTTTTATCTAATTTTTAAGCGTTTTTATGCAATAAACCCACTAAACACGTCATTTTATTTTTATAACTGAAAATTCATTTAGACCTAAAAGCTATCACAATAATCGTTAAAATAGTATTTTTAGCCTTTTAACATTGAAATCTTGTCTTTTATTTAAATTAGCACGTCAAAAGAAAACCAAAATTAATCTATCTCGCTCAGTAAGCCGATCTAAATCCTAGACTCCTTAATTTGTGAGTTATTTTTTACGTAAAAAGCTTTTATAAAAGCCTATTCTTGGGCTGCTATATAAAAGAGGTATTCATTTTTAGTTTTCGAATCCCAAAACCATGCTTAGACTACTTATATATAGAAGATAAAGTCTGTTATTTTGCATTAAGCGACTTTTTCCTGTTGTTGCTGTCCAAGCCAGTGTTGCATAACTTCTACAATTATGTCTTTCTTACCCTGATAATCCTCGGCAATAAAGAATAATTTCGCGCGTCGCGGTAACTGCTCTTCAATCAGGGAAAACAAAAAATAATGTGCGGCCAGATCAAGCTGCATAAATAAAGTATAGACAGATCTATAGAGTTGCTGTTTTTGTTCGACCGGCTGGTATTCAAATAAGAACCGTAAAATGCAATCGATCTGTTCATCAAAAATATCTTCTGTTAGATAGTGATACATCAAACCACCTCTGTTTTAATTTTTTATGTTTTGCTCTTTTTTCACAGTCAATTGAAATGAACTCATTCTTAGAGGTCATTCACCTAAGCCCAATTTGCTAGTTAATTTTAAGTTTAGTTGCTCAATGAGAAGAGTAAACATGCAGATTTATATCTTGATTACGCAATCAGAATAAATAAAAAAGGAAGAGATCTCTCCCAAAATCTCCTCCTTAGAATTGAATCTTTACCCGATCCATTATGTCATTATTATAGTTATTCGCTTTAAAGCTTTTAAAAAGAGCCTCTTGGAAAAGAGACTTTCTCAATTGTGGAGTACTATTATTTTTACTACCCTCTAGATGCTCTAAACGAATTCTCTAGATGAATAAATCCTATACATAATAAAGATGAAAAGCAAGTGATTTGGGAAAAATTAACTCTTGTTTTCATAGGGTTTTTTTTGACTTTACTTATTTGATTTTTAAATATAGAACATCAATAAAAAAAGCAGACCGAAGCCTGCTTTTATTTCAATAACTTATCCGCTTTTTAGTCAACAAAAGTGACTTTAGCGATTGCTTTTTTACTGGCCTGAACAATCAAAGTTACATTCTCTTTCACAGAATAGGTCGTATCTACAGTCTGCCAATCCACTTTCACTGCGCCACGGCCTAATGCATCTTTAGCTTGGGCTGCATTTTTGGTTAAGCCTGCTTCACGTAAAATCGAGGTAATAAAGATTTCACCACCAAACTCGCCACGCGAAATAGTGACTTCTGGCGTACCTTCAGGTAATTCACCTTCAGTAATGATATTGCCCGCACCTTTATGGGCATTGGCAGCCGCTTCTGCACCATGGAAACGCTCGACCAGCTCCAGCGCGAGAATCTTTTTGACTTCTTGAGGATTACGGCCTTCTGCCACTTCTTTTAACAACTGTTGAATTTCTTCAATGGTTTTGAAGCTCAGCAGATCAAAATAACGCTCAATCAATGCATCCGGCATTGAAAGCACTTTTTGGTACATCGCGCCTGGTGCATCAAATACACCAATATAGTTACCCAAAGATTTAGACATCTTGTTGACGCCATCTAAACCTTCAAGAATTGGCACTGTGATACAGACTTGTGCTTCTTGATTATAACGACCTTGTAAGGTACGCCCCATCAACAGGTTAAAGGTTTGGTCTGTACCACCCAATTCAACATCTGCTTCCAGCGCAACAGAGTCATAGCCTTGTACCAATGGGTACAAAAATTCATGAATCGCAATTGGCTGCTGGTTGTTATAACGCTTGGTGAAGTCATCACGTTCAAGCATACGCGCAACAGTTTGCTGTGATGCCAGTTGAATCAAATCAGCCGCAGTTTTTTGTGCAAACCATTCCGAGTTAAACACCACTTTGGTTTTGTTTGGATCAAGAATTTTAAATACTTGTTCTTGATATGTTTTAGCGTTCTCTAAAACCTGTTCACGTGACAATGGTGGACGTGTTGCGCTCTTACCAGTTGGATCACCGATCATCGCCGTGTAATCACCGATCAGAAACAACACTTCATGACCCAAGTCTTGGAATACTTTTAACTTATTAATGAGAACCGTGTGGCCCAAGTGCAAATCAGGTGCAGTCGGGTCAAAACCCGCTTTAATTTTTAATGGACGATTCAATTTTAATTTCTTGAGAAGGTCTTCTTCAGAAATAATTTCGTGGGTGCCTCGTTGAATGAGGGCAAGTTGTTCTTCAGCCGGCAGGAAATTTGACATCACAAAATCCAATACATCAGTTACTCAATTTGTGCGATATACTAACACTTTTTCAGCATATTGCAGGCTTAAGAATAACCATGACAGCGATCTATATTGGGGTAATGACCGGCACGAGCATGGATGGTGTCGATATTGTTGCTGCTTCTTTTGATCCACTCCAGCTTCATGCCACACTCACTTTGGCATTTGATCCTGACCTTCGGGATGAGCTGATGGCACTGACCTTGCCGGATGACAATGAAATTGACCGCATGGGCAAGGCTGATGTTGCACTGGCACAAATGATTGGTCATGGTATTAATACGTTGATTGAAAAAAATAACCTGGATAAATCCAGAATTAAGGCGATTGGCTCGCATGGCCAGACTATCCGGCATCGTCCTGAACATGGTTTTACCCTGCAAATTGGTGACCCGAACATCATTACTGAAATTACCCAGATTCCGGTGATTTCAGATTTCCGTCGTCGTGATCTGGCGGCAGGTGGTCAGGGAGCACCTTTAGTTCCGGCATTTCATCAGGATATTTTCCAGCATGACAGTATTCACCGGGTAATTTTAAATCTGGGCGGTATAGCGAATGTCAGCCTGCTGCCTGCCGGCAAGCCTGAAGAAGTTTATGGTTTTGATACTGGACCAGCCAATATCTTGATGGATGCCTGGTGTGCCCGTTATACCGGTCAGCCTTTTGATGAAAATGGTAACTGGGCAGCCTATGGCACCCCGATTCGCAGTTTACTCGATCGCTTTCAGTCACACGAATTCTTCTCCAAAGAACCTCCAAAAAGTACCGGTCGTGAAGATTTCAACCTGGAATGGCTGGATGAACAGATTGCTGACTGGCGCAATGACCTGCAATACGATGAACTGGAAGATACTCCGGAAAATGTACAGGCGACTTTATTAAAGCTCACCACCCGAGCCATTAAAAAAGCAATTTACCGCTCTGGCATGGATACCGGACAGGTTTTTGTTTGCGGGGGCGGTGCCTATAACTCACATTTACTCGAGCAACTGCGCTGGCGCCTACGCAAGCATGAATGGAGCGTACAAACTACGGCCGATCTTGGTTTAAGCCCGACTTGGGTTGAAGCCACGGCCTTTGCCTGGCTGGCCATGCGTTTTATGAATCAGCTGAATGGTAACCTGCCAGCAGTCACTGGTGCTGCTGGTTATCGTGTGCTTGGTACGATTACTGCTGTTTAAATTCAGCGAATTACTATTAGCTTGCATGACTATATAGCTACTCAAAAACAGTCATCAAAAAAGGTCTGCATAAATGCAGACCTTTTTTGATTTTAAATTTTATGCTCAAGAATTTATTGCATCATGCGTTTGGCATTTTCATTTCTAAAGGCCCGCAGAATCTGCTGACCAGCACGACCTGTTGGACTCAAGCCCAAACGCTGCTGTTCCTGACGAATCGCTTGACGGGTTTTATCTCCAATCAGACCATCCACCGCACCAATATCATAGCCACGGTTTAACAGAAATTGCTGGATCTCACGACGTTCTGCACGCGAAGTTCCCGGATCATCAGTAGGCCATGTGGCCATAAATGAACCTTTACCTTGCAGGCGATCGGATAAATGTGCAATCGCCAAGGCATAACTTTCTGCCGCGTTATAGCTATAAATGGCATCAAAATTTTTAAATACCAAAAATACTGGGCCACTCGGGCCTGCAGGTGCAAGTAATCCTGCTTGAGAGGATTGTGATAAATTTCCTTGAATTAATGCCGAACCATCGGCACGTACCACCCCTTGATTGTTCCAACTACTCAAGGATTTTTTATTTCTTCGGCCTTCACCGGAAACCGACATGCCTTGAGGGATCTTGACTTCAAAACCCCAAGGCTGTCCGCTCTGCCAGCCACGCTTGCTTAAAAAGTTGGCAGTTGATGCGAGTGCATCCGGAATGCTCGAAACTAGATCACGTCGGCCATCACCATCAAAATCAACTGCAAGTTCATCATAAGTCGATGGCATAAACTGGGTATGACCAAATGCGCCTGCCCAGGAACCCTTTAATTGTTCTTCACGCACATCGCCACGCTGTAACAGTTTCATTGTGGTAAAAAACTCACCACGAAAATAACTCTGGCGACGACCTTCACAGCTCAAAGTTCCTAAAGCCTGTAATAAAGGATATTTCCCCGAAATATCACCAAAATTACTTTCGACACCCCATACCGCAACTACCGTTTCTGCAGGTACACCATAGGTAGCAGCAACACGATTGAGCACCTCACGATGTTGCTGTAGTTTTTGCCGGCCGAGCTGAACCCGTTCTTCATCCACCAAACCAGATAGATAATCCCAAATCGGGGTAGAAAATTCAGGCTGGTAATTCAGGCGTTCAATCACTGAATAATCCGGGTTTAAGTTCTGGGTATAACGATCATAGTTACTGCCGCTTACACCTCTAGCAACAGCTTGACTGCGCAAATTAGCGAGACAGTTTTGAAAATTATTTTGGGAGGCATAATTCGGGATATTTGAACTAGAGGTCAAATCAGTCGGCGTGACACGTTGACCATTAATAATAAGTTCAGCCTGTGCCTGTGAAGCAGCCAAGACCACAGAACCAATAAAAAGTGCAAGCCGTTGCATAAGACCCTTGAGTATTTAGATTTTGAATTATGTTTCTACCTTAGCAGCTCATGATGAAAATTAAAGCGCCAATGCGTAAATTTAAATTCATAATTCCTACACTTTTAAATTCATTTTGTAATCTTTAAATTTAAACATGAGTTATCCACAAGCCTGATTTAAATTCAAATCAGCGGGATTTTTAAATTCAAATTCAAAACACTTGCAATCAGTTTTGAATTTAAAAATTACTGGGGATAACTTGTTTCAGGAAAAGCGAGTCACGATCATCAACATGCTCTAATTACACTAGTTTTCATTTTAAATTCATTTGAATAATGGGCTAATATTTTTAAATTCAGAAACTTTGAATTCATTTATCCAGTTTTAAATTTGAATTCATATTTTTAAATTTAAAAGCGCAAGTTTAAATTCAAAGCCCGATTTAAATTTGAATTTGTTTTTATGAATTTAAATTCAAAACCACTTTCCAGTTTTAAATTCAAACTTTGATTTCAGGCTTATCTACAAGTGAATATGGCAAAATTCAGCTGTAAAAAAGGTTTTATTGAATTGTTATATTTATACTCAATTGATCAGTTTGTAAGCAATTGATTTAAAAACTGATCCGACCAATGGCAGGCATTTTTAAAGAGGCGCAATCATGCCTGAAAGCAGACAAATAAAAAAGCGATCACCGAAGTGATCGCTTTTTTTATCAGCAAGTTAAAGCCTAGATGGTCATATCTTCGCTCAATGCCAATGGATTCGGTAAAATTTTCGCCAGTTGGCGGCAAAGCACAGACAATTGCGCGCTGTCATTTGGCATCAAGGTGATGTGACCAATCTTACGGCCTTCGCGCTCTGACTTGTTGTAGAGATGCAAATGCGCACCTTCCAGAGCCAGAACATCTGCAGATTTTGGATGCTGACCAATGATGTTCACCAAGACAGTTGGACGGATCACTTCAGTTGAACCTAAAGGCAAACCAGCCACCGCACGTACATGATTCTCAAATTGCGAACATACGGCGCCTTCAATCGACCAGTGCCCCGAGTTGTGCACGCGTGGTGCCATCTCGTTGGCATATAAGCCTTTGTCTGTCACAAACAGCTCAAGGGTTAGGACACCGACATAGTTCAAGTGATTCAGCAGACGAGTGATGTAATCTTGCGCCACAGGTTGCAAATCTGCGCTGTTCGGTGCAGGCACAATCGAGTGCGACAGAATGCCGTTATGATGATGATTTTCAGCCAATGGCCAGGTTTTGACATCACCATCTTGGCCGCGTACTGCAATAATTGATACTTCACGTGAGAAGGTGACAAAGCTTTCTGCAATCAGCTCACCTGCAGGGCCCAATTCTGCCCAGGCCTGATCCATCTGATCGGTCGAACGTAAAACAAATTGGCCTTTACCATCATAACCGCCACGCGAGGTTTTCAGTACGATCGGCAAGCCCAGTTCAGCTACAGCAGCCTCTAAGCTTTCCAGTGAAGTGACCGCTTTGTACGGTGCAACCGGAATAGCCAGTTCATCAAACAAGGCTTTTTCAGACAAACGATGCTGGGCAATCGCTAAAGCTTGACGTGGCGGATGCAGTTGCTTGCTTTGTGTGAGTACATCAACATCTGCAAGGGGCGTGTTTTCAAACTCCAGACTAAATACATCTGCACTGCTGATAAAGTCTTGTAGACCGTTTTCAGCCTGGCTCGAAATCACCGGGCCCAAAGCAGCAGAAGGGCAGTCTGTGCTGGCTTCAAAAAATGTACATTGAATATTTAATGGAAGTGCCGCTTGCGCCATCATACGACCCAGCTGACCGCCACCAAAAATACCGATGGTTTTATCCATAATCTGTGTCTCGACTTAAGCCTGGCCTGGAATATTGTTGCTTGCTACTTTATCTGTTTGCGCTGCACGGAAATCTGCAACATTTTTTGCGATTTCTGGACGGGTCAAACCCAGAATTTGCGCGGCCATAATGGCAGCATTGGTGGCACCGGCAGGACCAATCGCCAAGGTACCAACCGCAATCCCAGCTGGCATTTGCACAATAGACAGCAATGAATCAATACCGTTTAAAATCGAAGATTTCACAGGTACACCCAAAACTGGAAGATCAGTTTTCGCCGCACACATACCCGGTAAATGCGCTGCACCACCTGCACCAGCAATAATCACCTGAATACCACGATCACGCGCTTGCTCAGCATATTCAAACAGGCGGTCTGGAGTACGATGTGCAGAAACAACTTCGGCTTCAAATGGGACACCAAGCTGCTTGAGCATATTGGCAGTGTGTTCGAGAGTTGCCCAATCTGATTGAGAACCCATGATAATACCTACGAGAGGAGTATCTTGTGCAGCAGCCGCATTCATTGCAAATTTTCCAGAGATTAAAGTGAGAAAAAATAAATCTCGACGAGAGAGCCAAGCTTGAATAGGAGTTGCCTATTATAGACTGAAATTGATTTGGTCTAAAGTTCAGCTCAAGAATTAAAATTATCTGTTGGGAAAATGGTCAAAAATAAAACAATAATTTTGCGGCTAAAAATACAAAAATAGGACATACATCACATTAAAAAAAAGTATAACTATCAATATAAAACTTTTTTGCAATGAATAACTTAATACTAAAACCTATACATTGGCAGGGCATTTTTATGTGGTACAAACTAAAAATCTGGCTACAGAACCCCTCAGAAAACTTATGGTTGATGCCAGCTCTTGGCGCCGTCTTTGCGACCTTTTTCTCGCTATTTGCAATCGCCAGTCGCTATTTTATCCCGACCAGCACTGTTCCCAATATCAGTACTGAAACTCTGAGCAGCCTGCTAGATATTATTGCTTCCAGCATGCTGGCAGTCACCACTTTTTCCCTGTCGATTATGGTCGCAGCCTTTGCGTCTGCCTCATCCAGCGGGACACCACGTGCCTATCAGCTGATGATGAGTGATGACAATACCCGCCTTGCTATCAGCAGTTTTATCTCGGCTTTTATTTATGCTGTAATTGCCAAGATTGCGCTCGGGCTTGGCTATTATGGTCCTGCAGGTAGATTTGTACTGTTTATCAGTACCATTTTGGTATTGATGTACCTGATTTATATCCTGATTCGCTGGGTACACACCCTGTCGCAACTGGGCAACCTCACCACCACCATTCACAAAATTGAAGTCGCTGCTTCTACGGCCTTGGCGGAGTTTCGACATCAGCCGAATTTTGGTGCCACCGGACAACGTCCAGAGCAAGCAGCTGCCTTTCATGTTTTTAGTACCCAGACCGGCTATTTCACCAATTTTAATAGTGAAGGACTGGAGCAACTGGCCGTCAGCCAACAGCTGCATATCCATCTTCCCCAGCTACCCGGAAAATTTCTGGATCCGATGACGGCACTGGCAGAGGTATATAGCGACCGCGCTTTCAGCCCGGAACAGCAGCAGGAGATCCGAAACTCCATTTTGAATCATGTAATCATTGAAACCAATCGCAGCTTTTTACAGGACCCGCGTTTTGGTGTGGTGGTGATGAGCGAAGTGGGGCAGAAAGCGATGTCTCCCGCAGTGAACGATGTTGGATCAGCGATTAATGCCGTTGATGCCTTAACCCGAATCCTGATTGACAGCAAGGCCGCTGAAGATTTACCGGAGCGGGATTGTCCGCATATCAGTGTGGATATCTTTGATCTCGGGGATTTGATTTACAGTAGTTTTGCACCAATGGCCCGAGATTGTGTGGGTTGTATTGAACTCAATCAGAGAATATTGAAATGTTTAGCGATGATTCAACATAATGTACCCGAACCTGAACTAAAACAGGCTGCAGAAATAATGGCGATTGAATTAATCCAACGCTGCCTGAATAAACTGGAATTTGAACCGGATCGGCAGAAATTACTTTCTGAATTTAGAAGCCATTTCCCCCTGATTCAGCTGAGCCATTAGATCAAGTTAAGGGGTACGGAAGACAAAATAGACACATCCACACAGACATAAAGCGGCCCAGAGATAATCCAGTTTAAAGGGCTGTTTAAACATAAAAATCATAAAAGGAACAAAGACTAGTAAGGTCACGACTTCCTGGGTGATTTTCATTTGACCGACTGCCAGGCCTTGCTGCGCCAGTAATTTGGTCGCTGGAATCATCAGACTATATTCAAACAGGGCAATGGCCCAGCTGAACAAAATCGCTTGCCAGAGCGGTGCATCATGCGGCAAAAATTTTAAATGCCCATACCAGGCCAGGGTCATAAAACAGTTGGCAATTACCAGAAGAAATAAAGCCGGCAGCATTTGCATGCACTCTGCAAAAAAGTCGAACTTATTTTACGGTTTATTTGGCGAAAAGATATTGCATCGCTTTGAAATTTTCTTTGAATTTATCCGTGAAACAGGATTTAAAAAATCCCACAACAAGGCCAGAATTTTCACTATCTTTTCAGCTAAAGCCTTGCTATCGTTGCTTGCAAATTGAATAAATCATGACAACAGCACCAATATAAAGTGATGGGTCAGACAGGAACGGAGTAAAGTAGATGCATCTGCATATTTTGGGTATTTGTGGCACCTTTATGGGCTCGTTAGCGCTACTTGCACGCGATCTGGGCCACCAGGTAACAGGTTCAGACCTGAATGTGTATCCACCCATGTCGACCCAACTTGAAAATGCGGGCATCACTTTAATGCAGGGTTATGACCGCAGTCATTTACAGCCTCATCCGGATCTGGTGATCGTCGGCAATGCCATGAAGCGTGGTATTGATGCAGTCGAATATATGCTGAATGCAGGTCTGCCTTATATTTCAGGTCCGCAGTTCCTGGCTGATCATGTCCTACAAGGTAAACACGTGCTGGGTGTCGCCGGAACACATGGTAAAACCACGACCACCACGATGCTGGCTTGGGTACTGGATCAAGCCGGTCTGGAGCCAGGTTTTCTGATTGGCGGTGTGCCATTGGGCTTTTCGGAAAGTGCGCGTCTCGGTGGCGGGAAATATTTCTGTGTTGAAGCCGATGAATATGATTCTGCTTTCTTCGACAAGCGTTCCAAGTTCGTGCATTACCATCCGAAAACAGCAATTTTAAATAACCTGGAATTTGACCATGCCGATATCTTTGATGATTTGGCGGCAATTCAAAAGCAGTTCCATCATTTAGTTCGTACCATTCCAAGTGAAGGCCGGATTATCGCGCCGATTACTGAGAGCAATATTGATGAAGTGCTGGAGCAGGGCTGCTGGACGCCTGTAGTGCGCACCAGTCTGGATGCCAACGGAAAATCTGAACTTTATGCAGAACAATTGTCAGTAGATGGTTCACATTTCAAAGTCCTGCAACAAGGCGTAGTCAAAGGCGAAGTACAGTGGAATATGACCGGGCAGCACTCGGTTGCCAATGCCTTGGCCACGATTGCTGCTGCTGAACATGTCGGCGTATCGATTGAAACCGCCTGTGAAGCGCTGTCCAATTTTGGTGGTGTGAAACGCCGTATGGAACTGTTAGGCACAGTCCGTGGTATCGAGGTTTATGATGATTTCGCCCATCATCCGACGGCGATTGATACGACCTTAGAAGGTGCGCGCAAACGTCTAGGGGAACGCAAACTCTGGGCAATTATTGAACCACGTTCCAATACCATGCGCATGGGCAGTCATAAAGATGGCTTGGCTCATTCAGCACGTCTGGCCGATGAAGTGATCTGGTATCAACCGGAAGGACTGGACTGGGATCTGCAACCGGTCATTGAGGCTGCGCCAAACAAGGCCAAAGTTGCACGCACACTGGATGACATCATTCAGACCGTAGTAGCAGAAGCAGGCGAGGGCGATGCCGTAGTAATTATGTCGAATGGCGGTTTTGGTGGTTTGCATCAGAAGCTGATCACTGTTTTACAAGCATAAAACAGATTTAAGTGAAATGAAGAAGCCCGTTTAGCGGGCTTTTTTTAGCATATTAAAACCTTGCTTCAGCAAAAGTGAACAGTTGTTCTGATCCTGCAATCCTATGATTTAAACATTGACCCAAAGAGCAGATTTACCTCTGAACCATCCCGAATGATCTTTTGTTGCAATCTGTACACAAGACTCATTGCAGCGCCATATCACTCAAGGCACAATCGAGAAGAACACAGGTATCTATAGGCCTGAAAGCCAGATCATGAATCAGCCCATCGCTGTCACTATATAAAAGCAATCGAGGCGTTCATTATTCTCGCTGAGTCAGGTCATTCTCATTCCTCACTCCATTAGGAGATGTGTCATGACAACGATGAAAGCGATGGTCTATTACGGCGCAAATGATATCCGCTTTGAAGACCGCCCGGTTCCCACCATTTTGCATCCCGGCGATGCCATCATTAAACTCGAAAAAGTTACCATCTGTGGTACCGACTTAGGTATCTGGAAAGGTAAAAACCCCGAAATTGAGCAGGAGGCCACACGTAAAGAGGGCAGCTTTAAGGGGCGTATTTTAGGTCACGAAGGTATTGGCATTGTGGAAGAAGTCGGTTCCGCCGTGCAGAATTTCAAAAAGGGCGACCGGGTGATTATTTCCTGTGTCAGCCGCTGCGGAACCTGTGAAAACTGCCAGAAACAGCTCTATGCCCATTGTCGCAATGAAGGCGGCTGGATCATGGGTTATATGATTGATGGCACCCATGCCGAATATGTACGCACGCCCTTTGCCGACACCTCACTCTATCATTTACCCGAAGGCCTGAATCAAGATGTGGCCGTATTCCTTTCAGATATCCTGCCAACTTCACATGAAATTGGCGTGCAATATGGCGATGTCAAACCAGGCGACAATATTGCGATTGTCGGGGCAGGGCCACTCGGCATGAGCTGTCTGCTCACTGCCTAGTTCTATTCACCTGCCAATATTATTATGGTGGATATGGATGATAACCGACTGGAATTTGCCAAGACTGTCGGTGCAACGCATACCATCAACTCCGCCAAAGAAGATGCCATTCAAAAAATTTTAGAGATTACCGATGGACGCGGGGTTGACTGTGCCATTGAAGCAGTGGGGGTGGAGCCTACCTGGAATATTTGCCAGCATGTCGTCAAAGAGGGCGGGCATATTGCCAACGTCGGCGTACATGGTAAACCGGTGAGTTTTGAACTGAACAAACTGTGGATTAAAAACCTGACCATTACTACCGGTCTGGTGAATGCCAATACCACAGGGATGTTGCTGAAAACCTGCTGTTCCGGCAAATTGCCCCTAGAAAAACTGGCGACCCATCATTTTAAATTTGCCGATTTTGAAAAAGCCTATGATGTGTTTAAACATGCATCCAATGAGAAGGCCTTAAAAGTCATGATTGACATGAGCTAATCTACATCAGACAAAAAAAGTCCGCCATGCGGACTTTTTTATTTTCAGCTTTAATCCCTCAGATCAGAAATAGGGGACATAACCACGCTGCTTATAACCTTTTGGCGATGCCAGACTGGCCTGATTTTCTTCCAGGCGATACAGCACTTTGAGGAATTCGGCAATTCCTGACTGCTGCAAGGCATGTGGATCAAATTGCTTCAAACCTAAACGTGAAAATAAAGAAGAAATTTCACTGTGTTTATGCACATATTTCATTGACCATTCCGAGAAATGAGACTGCTCTACCATCGCATCTGCAAAACGCAAGATACTATGATGGCGGGCATCCTGACAAATGCTCTGAAATAAACTTTCCACTACTTCAGCCTGACCTTCAAGGCACTGGAAAAATTTGCCATGGGAATAATACAACACCCCATGAATCTGATGCTGAAGGTTAAACTTCCGGGCAGTGGCCAAAATATCGCTCAAATCTTGTAACAACTCTTGTTCAGATTCTATGCGTTCACTGGCATAGCAAAGCTGTAGCATCATGCCATCTCACTAGAGGGAAGAATTAAAAACACAATTTAATCAATAATTTTAAATTAAGTCGACCATTTTTTAAGCAAATATCCGTTTTTGCTTACACGGTTTTCAGTTTGCATTTCTGGATTAAACTTTTAACAATAGTGCCTAAATTATTAAACGAATATTTTCATACACCTACCGTAAGCATGAGGATCACCTGATGTTAAAAGATCTGATTTTAACCCTTGCCTTGTTATGTGTGTGTTTTATCCTGATGATCACTTTAAATAACTGGCAATTCAGCGCTCAAACCAATCTGCTGATCAGTTCAATTTTTATTAGCTGGACGATCTTGAAATTTGTTGGGCATCGTATTTATTTTCATGCCAGTTACCTGCTGATTATGGCAATTTTAGTGATGCTGCAACAGTTTGAAGAAATTTTCTGGGCGATGACCGGGGTGATGGCAGGTTTCGGTTTATATACCCTGTTACAGGTTATATTGATTCCTGCCTTGAAAGAAAGACTCCATCTCTCTTTCGGGAAATCCCCTTGGATGGTTAAATAGTCGTTGCTGCGACATCGGCCAGACTTTGGTCACGTTTAAACATGACATCCACATAGGAACATTGTGGGATAATGGTTAAACTTTTTTCACGGGCAAAATCGACCAGTACATCCAGCATTTTTCGGGCAATACCGTGGCCACGCAGGGAATCATCGACCCAGGTATGATCGGCAATGATGACGGCATCGCCCCGCCATTGATAAGTGATCTCCGCCAGGCGACGTCCTTGATCTTCCATAAAAAATACACCACCACGTTTTGAATCTTGATATTTAATTTCCATACGAATCTAAACCTTTATTGTCATTTTAAAATTATAAAACATCATTAAAGCGAGGCTCTCGCTCGAACACGGATTTGGCAAAAGGACATTTTGGAATAATCCTGATGCCGTGTTCACGGGCAAAATTCACAGCGGCCTCGACCAGATAATACCCGACGTGCTGTCCGCGTAGGCTGTCATCGACCCAGGTGTGTTCAATCACTAATTGATCTTCATTTACTCTGGAATAACTCATTTCTGCCAGACGTTTTTCATTTGGCTCTACAAACCATAAACCTCCAGTGTCCTGTTGCTGATGCTCGATCAACATACCGATCCTCTCCTTGTTTTTAAGCCAGACTGACATATTTTTCCCTGCTCTATTGTTAGATTTCTTTTAAAGGATTGTGAATCTGTCCTTCTGACCAATACCGCATTTTGCTCAACAGGTTTAAACTGCCGGCCGGTTCTTTTTATCAGATATGTATGTCTAGCTCTTCTTCCACCTCTTCGGTGACACGTCAATGGGTTTGTGTGATTGCTTTAGCCTCTGCTGCCTTTATTTTCAATACCACCGAATTTATCCCGGTGGCGCTATTAAGTGATATTGGTACCAGTTTTGCCATGTCACCGACCCAGGTCGGGTGGATGCTGACAATTTATGCCTGGGTCGTGGCGCTGCTTTCTTTGCCAATGATGTTACTGACCAAAAATATTGAACGGCGCTTTCTGCTGATGGTTTTATTTGCGGTGTTTATTTTCAGTCATGTGCTGTCCTATTTTGCCTGGAGCTTTAGCATTCTGGTGCTGAGCCGGATTGGTATTGCCGTGGCGCATGCGCTGTTCTGGTCAATTACGGCGTCGCTTGCTGTGCGGGTTGCGCCAAAGGGCAAAGAGTTTCAGGCACTGGGCTTATTGGCTACCGGTACCGCCATGGCGATGGTTCTGGGAATTCCCTTTGGCCGGATGGTCGGGGAGGCCTATGGCTGGCGCAATAGTTTTGCCTTGATTGGGATTGTGGCGAGCGTGGTGTGCGTATTGCTGGCCAAAACCTTGCCTTTATTGCCAAGTGTCAATTCAGGTTCACTCAGCAGTTTAAAAAACTTGCTAAAACGTCCCAGCCTGATGCTGGTCTTTGCGCTTACCGTGCTTGTGATTAGTGCGCAATTTACCGCCTATAGTTATATTGAACCCTTTGCGCTGAATATTGCGCAATTCAGCTCTGCGCAAACCACCAGCTTATTGCTAATTTATGGCGCTGCGGGTCTGATCGGCTCTTACGTATTTGGCCGCTTTGCACCGCATTTTCCCCGACTCACCATTCCGCTATTTACACTCGGGCTAGGGATCTCGCTACTGTTATTGCTGCCACTGTCTCAGGGTGTATTTCAGCTTAATAGCTTGGCGTTAATCTGGGGCATCAGCATTATTGGGTTTAGTCTGGCTCTACAAGCCAAGACCTTAAATCTGGCTTCTGATGCAACCGATGTCGCCATGGCAATTTTTTCAGGTCTGTACAATGTCGGGATTGGTGGCGGTGCCTTACTCGGCGGTCTGGTAACGGCACATATCGGATTACATAGTATTGGCTGGGTAGGAGCAATCTTGGCCAGCTTGGGTTTTCTGATCAGCTTATACGTGATTCAGCGTCCGGATTTCTTAGGTAAGAAAGCGCCTTGAAGCATGATTTTTGTAAATGAAATTGTAGTCTTAGCAAAAATCTGTCATGCTTGCTGCACATTGAGCTACCGCTCAAATAAAATTTAGTTTGAACAAGGGGAGTAGCCTCCTCCAAGCGTTTAAGAATGAAATTTCAATTTTTAAACGTGTCAGAATATCGTCATTACACTTTGCAAAAAGTCGGTATCTGAGCATCTTGAAGTCACACTTTATATAAAAAAGTGGAACAGTAAGATGTAGGCAAGACCTTGATCATGTTGTTATAGATGTTTTTCATCTGGCAACTGGTCAAGGTTTTTTTATGGCTAGTTGTCCGATGTGGAGAATTCACATGGAAACCATTGGTACACTCTGGCTGTATCTCGTCTTTTTCGCGATTGTCGCAGTCATGCTGGTAATCGATTTTGTCGGCTTTAAGCATCAGCATGGTCAGGAAGTTAAAGTCCGAACTGCTGCCTACTGGAGTATTGCCTGGGTCAGTGTCGCGACTTTATTTGGTGGCGGCTTATGGCTGTATCTGGAGCAGACCGCAGGCACGGCAATTGCTAATGCCAAGGTTATGGAATACTTTGCCGGTTATCTGCTGGAAAAATCCCTAGCGATTGATAACGTCTTTGTCTGGCTGATGATCTTCGCGGCCTTCGCCATTCCACCCGCATTGCAACGCAAGCTGCTGTTATATGGCGTACTGGGTGCGATTGTACTCAGAACCATCTTTATTTTTATTGGCGCCTGGTTTGTACAGGAATTCTCTTGGATTCTGTATATCTTCGGTGCGTTCCTGGTGTATACCGGCTTCAAATTCCTTCGTGGTCAGCATGAAGAAGACAGCAATATTGAAGATATGGCGATTCTGAAATGGCTACGTAAACATATGCGTATTACCCCGCAACTTCAGGGCGACAAATTCTTTGTCCGTCAGAATGGTTTGCTCTGGGCAACGCCGTTGTTCTTGGTCCTGATCCTGGTTGAAGCCTCTGATGTGATCTTTGCCGTCGATTCTATTCCAGCTATTTTTGCCGTCACCACCGATCCCTTTATTGTCCTTACCGCAAACCTGATGGCGATTTTAGGCCTACGCGCGATGTTCTTCCTGCTCTCGGGCGCAGCCTCAAAAATGCATTATCTACCTTATGGCCTCGGGATCATTCTGGTCTTTATCGGCTTTAAGATGCTGATGCTAGATGTTTTCCATATGCCGATCTGGATTTCTTTGAGCTTTATTGTGATTGTCCTGACTGTGACCGCGATCTTGTCGATTCGTCATAGCAAGAAATATAACGAAACCACCCTGTAAAAAGTAATCATCAAAAAAGCCTGCATCAGCAGGCTTTTTTTTATTGTTCTATCAGGGATAATTTGGGCCATTTTTGCAAAAACTGTTTGCTCAGCATGCGTTGTTCGAACACGGCATAACTGACTAAATTCGGATTCCAACGCAGCTTTAACTCAAATAAATCTGCTAAACCGAAAGGGGCAATCAACTCCAACTCATCATCTTTCAGGCGCAGTGCCAAGGCCGTGACAGTTTCTGGCCATAATGACAGCGCATGACTAATTGAAGTTAAAGGCTCAATACTTTCATTTTGATCGGTACGATACCACTCATGTACAAAGGCTTGATTGGTCACATCCCAACAGATATCTGGAAAATAGTCTTTTAACTGATCTGCAAGTTGCTGTTCTATAGCGCGAGCCTGCTTATTTTCGTCATAGAAAATTACATCGACCTCAGTATGATTCATTTCATATTCCCAGTCATGTAAATGCGCCCAGATCACATGACGTAACACACCCGCTGCGACATAAGCTTCAGAGTGCAATTGTGCTAACTGATGCAAGATGCGCATTAAGGTCGGCTGCGCACGCACGATCTGTTGAAATTGATCATGATAATTGGATGGGGTCATAAAAGAATCTGGATCACTATTTAAATATGAATGTTCATACAAACATGGCAATTTTTTCAGCTACAATCAATCGAAAAAATCAAAAAGCGTAGGTTTAAAATGTCTTCTGTAATTGCAACGACAGCGATCCGTGGTCGCTTCCTCGACATTCAGAATACAGTTGCCCAAGCACGTGATATACACGACCAAGTGCGATATGTAAAAGATGGTTTAGTCATCATTCAAGAGGGTAAAATCCAGTGGTTTGGTCCTTGGCAAGAAGGGCAGTCACGACTTCCTACCAATGCTGAATTACAGCACTATCCAGATCAACTGATTGTTCCCGGGTTTATCGACACCCATATTCATTTCCCACAAACCGAAATGGTCGGGGCTTATGGTGAACAACTGCTGGAATGGTTAAATACCTATACATTCCCCACTGAAATCCAGTTCCAAGATGCATCCTATAGCGAAAAAATTGCCGAATTTTTTGTGCAGGAATTGCTTAAAAATGGCACCACGACTGCACTGGTCTTTTGTACCGTTCACCCTGAATCCGTAGATGCTTTATTTAATGCGGCAACCACCCGCAATATGCGTCTGATCGCGGGTAAAGTCCTGATGGATCGTCATGCACCGGAAGCGCTAACAGATACAGCAGAAACGGCTTATACCGACTCTAAAGCGCTGATTGAAAAGTGGCATGGACAGGGGCGGAACCTGTATGCGATTACCCCACGCTTTGCACCAACCTCAACACCTGAACAACTACAAAAAGCCGGACAGCTCAAAGCTGAATATCCGGATGTCTATGTACATACCCATTTAAGTGAAAATAAAAATGAAATTGCTTGGGTAAAAGAACTTTTTCCTGAACGTGAAGGTTATCTGGATGTGTATCATCATTATGGTTTAACCGGTAGCAAGTCTGTCTTCGCACATTGCGTGCATCTGGAAGATGAGGAGTGGGATTGTATGCATCAGACCGACTCAGTCATTGCTTTCTGTCCGACCTCAAATCTATTCCTGGGCAGTGGCTTATTTCCCTTGAAAAAGACTTGGGACAAAGGGGTCAAAGTCGGCTTAGGCACAGACATTGGAGCAGGAACATCATTTAATCAGCTGCAAACCCTGAATGAAGCCTATAAGGTACAGCAGTTGCAGGGTGAAAAACTCTCCGCCTTTGAGGCCTTGTATCATGCCACTTTAGGCGGTGCCAAAGCCTTGAGTCTGGATGATCGCCTGGGGAACTTTAATCTCGGCAAAGAGGCCGACTTTGTGGTGCTGGATCTTAAGGCCACGGCTTTACAACAGTTACGTCAGAGCAGAGCTAAAAATATTGAAGATGCATTTTTTGCACTGACCATGCTCGGCGATGACCGTAATATTGCAGCCACCTATGTCTATGGAGCAGCCGTCTATGTCAAAGCAGCATCCCGTGAATAAAGCGAAAAGATCCCGCCCTCGCCAATACTTGATCCTGTCTGCAATGGCACTGGGCTGTGTTTTTTTATTGAAACGCGATTCAACAGCGGCTAAAAAATGATTACATTTACCGCCAGCAAAACAGGTGCATCTCTGCTAGGGATGTATTAAAATTGCGACGTATTCAGGTGTTGCAGGTCAACACCTTTTTTATTTTGCTATTTTTACTTTTTAGGTATCTACCCATGACCGTTCAAATGAGCGTAATGATTTCCGCTGAAGAAATTCAAGCTAAAGTCAAAGAGCTTGGTGCTCAAATCAATGCACACTATGCCAATAGTGACAAAGAACTTGTGCTCATCGGTTTATTACGTGGTTCAGTGATTTTTATGGCTGATTTATGTCGTGTGATTTCAAAACCGCATGAACTGGATTTCATGACTGTGTCCAGTTATGGCGGTGGCACGGTATCGTCACGTGATGTAAAAATCCTGAAAGATTTAGACGGTGAAATCCGTGGTAAAGATGTGTTGGTGGTTGAAGATATTATTGATTCAGGCAACACTTTAAGCAAGGTACTCGAAATCCTGCAAACCCGTGAACCTAACTCGATTCAACTGTGTACTTTGGTAAGTAAACCATCGCGTCGTGAAATCGATCTGAAAGTCGAATTTATGGGCTTTGAAGTTGAAGATAAATTTATTGTGGGTTATGGCCTAGACTATGACCAGAAGTACCGTCACCTGCCATTTATTGGTGAAATCGGTCTTTAAAATCAGGTTGAAAAAAGTGGCATAAGCCACTTTTTTTATGCCTAAAATGGACAGGAAACCGGGAACAAAAAATAACATCTCGTTTCAGGATTCAACTTTTTATAATCCTGACTTTATTTCAAGATGATTAAACAGATGTGAAAACAAAGACATGACAAGAAGGAGTATGCATATGTGGACAATTATTGTGGCGATCGTCATTGGTTTTGTAGCAGGTCTGATTGCACGTGCCATTCACCCGGGTAATGACAAGGCAGGCTTTATCATGACCACCTTGCTGGGTATTGCTGGCTCCTTATTGGCGACTTTTGGTGGCCGTATGCTCGGTCTATATTCGGCAGATTCCGCAGCAGGGCTGATTGCTTCCGTGATTGGTGCTGTGATTATTCTGTTTATTTATAATATGGTAACCAAACGCCGTACAGTCTAAACCATTCAGATGTTTCTGAGGTTGATTTGACGACCTGAATAAAAAAGCACCGGAAAAGGTGCTTTTTTATATTGAGCGACTGATATGTTTACTTAATTTTTATAAATTGAATTCTCTAAAGATCTGTTCAATCTGCTCTGCCGGATAGGCGCCCATCACCTTAAAACCATTGGAAAAAATAATCGCAGGAGTACCATTCACCCCCATAGACTGAGCCAGTTTTTTATTCCGTTCAATCGGATTGGCGCAACTTTTTTTCGATTTAGGTTGAATCCCTTGAGCAATCAGATTTTCCCATGCCTGAGCTGGATTAGACTCGCAATACACCTGTTTTGAAGGAGCAACCGACTGGGGTTTTAAAGGAAGAATAAAGGTATAAATGGTCAAGTCATTCAATTTTTTCAGCTCTAGCTCAAGCTTTTTACAATACGGGCAATTTGGGTCAGAAAAGATGGCAATCTGACGTTTACCCGTACCTCTTACACTTTTCACAGCATCCTGAAGCGGTAATTTTTTCCAGTCGATACTATTTTGTTTCAGCATTAAATCACGGGTCAGATTATGCTGATCCTGAATCCGCAGCATCGGGCCAGCAATCAGATGCTTGGCATCTTCATTCAAATAAACCACTTGGCCCTGCATGGAACCGCTATAGATACCTTTCATCTCGGTGGTCTGAATATTTTCAATTTTTAAATTGGGACTGTTTTTTGCCAAGTTAGCTTGTACCGTATCAATATTGGCAAATGCGAAGCTTGAAACCAATGTACTTAAACTAATGATCAGTGTTTTTTTTAACATGAATGTTCTACATGAATTGGATAAGAATATGCTCGATTCTAATTGCTCTGCTTTTAAATTTCTCAAACATTTATGTTACTGTTTACACTCAATTAAACAAGCTCACCATGTTTCACGTGGAACATAATGTATAGCATTATATTTAACTTCAATATATCTAGAAAACATATCAATATTCATAATAAATAATTGTTTTATATATTTAAAATATTTTAAATGATAAATATCTTACTCATTCAACCTTGACCGATTTTCTGCATCCATTCTAAACTGCAGACACTTTTTATTTTCCTCGCTACGCCCTGACATGGATTGGCCAAGGATCAACACTATAACGGCATTTTCATGACAACAACGACCAGCTGGCGACCGTTCTTGATGGTCAGCCTGGCTTTAATGATGGGAACGATTGGCACCGCTTTGGCCAGTCCGCTTTATCCGATTTATCAACAGCTCTGGCATTTGCTGCCCAGCCAGATCACCTACATTTTTGTCGCCTATATGTTTGGCTGTCTCTCGACCTTGTTGTTTTTGGGCAGAACCAGTAACAGCATCGGATTTTTACGGACCCTGCAAATTGGTCTGGCCCTGATTACGCTGGGTCTCATTATTTCCGTTTTTGCCCAGAATGCACTGATCCTCTCGATTGGCCGTTTTATTATTGGGATTGCCTCGGGCCTGATGACCACCTCTGCCATGATGGGTTTAATGCATACCATCCCAGAAAGCCATAAACACACTGCACCACAACTGATTTCAATCATCACCGCAATGGGTTTTGGTTTGGGACCCTTGGTCGGTGGTGTGATTGCGCAGTTTTCCGCTGCCCCTTTGGTGATGCCATATTTACCGGTGATTTTGGGCGCCGTACTGTGTTTGATTGGCCTGTTCTGGATCAAAGCACCCAAGTTTGAGGCGCAGCCCTTTAGCATGGCGCCTAAACTGCAACGACCTGAAGCGCAGTTTCATCGGGTGTTTATGATTATTGCAGTGACGGCTTTTAGTGCCTTTGCCGCCTTTAGCCTGTTTGCTTCACTGTCGCCATCTTTTGTGCGCAATATTTTACCTTGGCATGGGCCTCTGGTCAGCGGACTGGCCATTACCAGTATTTTGGTAGTTTCAGTGATCGTGCAATTTATGGCTAAAGCGGTCGCAGCGTCTAAATGTCTGAATATCGGCCTGATAATGATGTGCTTGAGCCTGATGGTTTTGGCGCTATGTATGTATTCGAAAATCAGCCTACTATTTTTTATCAGTGATATTTGCTTTGGGATCGGCCATGGTTTTGCCCTGATGGGTGCTTTTGCCCTGATTCATCAAATGACCAGCTTAGACAACCGTGCAGCCGTCATGTCGACCTATCTGTTTATTGCCTATCTGGGCACTATTGTCCCTATCATTGCCGTGGGTTATCTGGCCGATCACTGGGGGCTGGATTTCGCTGTAATCAGCTTTTGTATCGCGATTAGTTTGCTGTGTTTTGCACTATGGTGGGCTTATCAAAAATCTCATCGACCAGCCTAAAAAAATCCCTCAGTTGAGGGCTTTCTTGATGCTTATTAAATAATTATTTACCAATACAAAATGAACCGAAGATCTTGCCCAGCAGGTCATCTGCACTGAAATCACCAGTGATCTCACCCAATGCATTTTGCGCCAGACGTAAGGACTCCGCCACCAGTTCACCGGCGTTATACACCACCAGTTGTTCACGCGCCTCAGCCAGATAGAGCTGAGTGCGCTTCATTGCATCTAAATGACGGGTACGTGCGATAAAGGTGTCTTCCTCAGGCTGGAAGCCTGCATGCGCTGTAATCGCCTCTATGAGCGCTTGAACGCCAGTTTCTTGCTTGGCAGAGACTGCGATATGCCGGAAACCATTTAAATCTCCAATCACGGCTTCAGCACCGGTCAGGTCGCATTTATTGCCAATCAGCATCAAACGTTTCGGTTCTATATGTTCAGCAAAATATTCCTGGGCGAGTTGCAGCGGATCTTCGCCCTGGCTTAAGTCATAGACCAAGAGCAATAAATCGGCCTGTTCGATTTCTTTAATTGCGCGGCGGATCCCTTCTTTTTCCACGATATCGCCAGTTTTACGCAAGCCCGCAGTATCGGTGAGGGTAATCGGCAGACCATTTAAGGTAATTTTTTCATGCAGGACATCACGGGTGGTACCGGCAATATCGGTCACAATCGCGCGTTCAATTCCAGCTAATGCATTCAGTAAGGAAGATTTACCGGCATTCGGTTTCCCTGCAATTACCACCTGTAAACCTTCACGTAACAATTGACCTTGACGTGCGGATTGCTGTACTTGAGTGACTGCACTGGATACGCCATCCAGCAGATTTAAAATTTTGCCATCTGCGAGAAAATCAATTTCTTCTTCCGGAAAATCAATTGCAGCTTCCACATGCAAACGCAGGTGAATCAGCTGCTCAAGGACTGCATTGACTTTGGTCGAGAAAGCCCCTTGCAGTGAACGTACAGCAGAACGTGCAGCCGCTTGCGAAGTTGCATCAATCAGGTCGGCAATTGCTTCAGCTTGTACCAGATCCAACTTGCCATTTTCAAAGGCACGCATCGAGAACTCACCGGCTTTAGCCGCTGTAGCTCCGAGCTCCAGCAAACGGCCAAGCAGGGCATTCTGAATCACCGGACCGCCATGACCTTGCAACTCGACCACATCTTCGCCGGTAAAAGAGTTTGGATTCGGGAAGCAAATCGCCAGTCCTTCATCCATGACTTCGCCGGCCGCATCATAGAACTGGCGGAAACCGGCAAAACGGGCTTTAGGCAGCTCTTTTTGTGTCAGTTGCTGGGCAATCTCATAGGATTTCGGGCCTGACAGGCGAATCACCCCAACGCCGCCACGTCCTGGTGGAGTGGCAATCGCAGCAATAGTTGTGGTTCGGTTGAGCATAAAATTCACCTGCAAAGACTCAAAAATACAGCCAAAAAAAATCCGCCTAAGATTACCATCTTAAGCGGATTTATTCAGCCTATCCGTACAACTTAGTTGACTGGAGTGGCCTCATCACGTTTCGCGCGATCTTTGGCAACAGACTTGTTAATCAAAGTTTGTTGCAGAATCGTGATCAAGTTGTTGACGATCCAGTACAGGACCAAGCCTGCCGGGAAGAACAACAAGAATACGGTAAAGATAATCGGCATAAACTTGAAGACTTTTGCCTGCATTGGATCCGTCGGTTGTGGATTTAACGACTGTTGGATATACATCGTCAAGCCCATCAACAACGGCAGGATGAACCAAGGATCCATTGAAGACAAATCCTGAATCCACAGCATCCATGGCGCATGACGCAGTTCCACAGATTCCATCAATACCCAGTACAAGGCTAGGAAAATCGGCATTTGTAATAACAGCGGTAAACAGCCGGCAAGCGGATTGACCTGTTCACGTTTGTACAATGCCATCATTTCTTGAGAGAAGCGCATCCGGTCTTCACCGAACTCTTCTTTCATGCGTTGCATTTCTGGCGCAATCACACGCATTTTCGCCATCGAGCGATAGCTCTTCGACGACAATGGCCACAGGATTACTTTCACCAAGATAGTCAACAGAATAATTGCCCAGCCCCAGTTACCCACCAGACCATGGAAGAATTCAAGACCGACAAACAGTAATTTCGCAATTGGCCATAACCAGCCATAATCAACGGTCTGGTTTAAACCCGCAGCCAAATCTTTCAGTTCTGACTGGATTTTTGGACCTGAATAGAAAGTCGCATCAATTTCAGCCACTGTACCTGCAGGCACATTGAACGTCGGTGAGGTAAAACCGATGATGTTCATGTTATCGGTTGATTTACGTGATTCAAGCTTGGCGCTATAAGCTTCGCCATTGCCTTGAGTCAACTTCAGCTGACCTGGAACCCATGCACTGACAAAGTAGTGCTGTACCATTGCCACCCAACCACCTGTCGCTTCAGTACTGACTTTTTCTTCAACAAAGTTGTCGAATTTAAGCTTGTTGTACTGCTCGTCCGGAGTACCCCATGCACCGCCGAGGAATGTTCCCAGCGTGAAGATCCCCTGATCAGATTTGCCTGGATCTTCCGAGTTATCCCGTTTGATCTGACCGAACATCTGACCTTGCCAAGTCTGGCCACTGCGGTTAACCACTTTGTGATTTACCACGACCGGATATTCACCTTCAGTGAAATTGAAGGTCTTGATAATCTCGATCCCGTCAGCGGTTTTAAACACTAGCGGTACAGACAATACTTTCAGGTTTTCACCATCTTTGGATTTGACTGTTTTCGCATCTGCCAGAGTATAAGCCGTTTTTTCCAGCTCATACATTGGACGGCCGTTACGGCTGCTGTCCGGTCCATTCAGACCGATCAGGCCAGACTGGGCGACATAAGTACGTTTCGCATCGCTTTCCAGCATCACGAACGGTTCATCGCTGTCTTTGTTCTTGTCATGATTGAGTAATTCAATACGAACAATATCACCACCCTTAGGATTGATCCAAAGGTGATAAAGGTCAGTTTGTACTGAAATAAGCTGCTGACTTACAGGTGCTGTGGCATCCGTGGCTTGCTGTGCTGGCACATTTGCTTGTGGCAGATCAGAGGCAACTGTAGCCGTCTGACCATTTGGCAAATCTGCAGATACGTCATGCGAAACAACAGCAGTTTCCTGCTGCGGTTTTGTTTCAGCATTTCCATAATCTTTTTGCCACGCCAAAATGAGCAAATATGCGACAACAAACATGGCTCCGAGAATTGCAATCCTGGCCCATTGTTGCATATGTATTACCCCAAGTGGTGAGAGTGATTTTGGTTCAATAAACGATCACGAAAGGGTACAGCAACGTGAAGCGTTTGAGAATCTATTTGCTGAAATGAAATAAAACGAATCGCTTTTGAGGGAACAGGATCATATCCCGAGCCCCCCCACGGATGACAACGGCAAATACGTTTAGTAGCCAGCCACACTCCACGCCCAGCGCCATGCATCTGGACTGCTTCCAAGGAATATTGAGAACAAGTTGGAATATAACGACAGCGCGGTCCAAGAAGAGGACTAATCGCAATCTGATAGAAACGGATCAACCAATGCAGTAAACGTACCATTGGCCAACTCTACTTTTGTGGGGAGGGGGCTATTTTTGAATGCTTTTTGGCGAGACGGTTCAGTTTCTGCCAGGCAAATTGTAATTGCTGGTGCAATTCTGCATTAGGCACTGCTTCAACACCCATTTTCGGCATGATTACAATGTCTAAGTCATCTAATTGCTGTTGATGCAGGCGAAAACTTTCGCGAGCAAGTCGTTTTACTCGATTTCTTTCGTGTGCACGTCGCACTTTCTTCTTGGCAACAACTAAACCCAAACGGCTATTTGGCAGTTCGGAATGTTTTGCAAGAAATAAGAAATGGGGTTGATGCACTTTAAAAAGCGCACCATCAAAGACACCTTTATAATCGGCAGCACAGCGTAATCGCAACTCTGTGCCAAAACTATAAAGTTTTGTCATAACACCCAAAATCGTCTTAGCGTAACTGATTAAACAGTTAAGCTATGACGACCTTTTGCACGACGGCGAGCTAATACTTGACGACCAGCTTTAGTAGCCATACGAGCACGGAAACCATGAACACGCTTACGCTTTAATTCAGACGGTTGGAATGTACGTTTCATATTGAAACTCCAAAAAATGATCTTTCTATGAAGGTCCGCGATTTTAGTGCTCATTGCTTGAGCTGTCAATGCAAAAGCGGTTTTCTTTTCAAATAAGATCAAAAAAGATAAAGCCTCTGGTTTTTCAGAGAACTGAATAAAAAATAGTTCAATTCAAGTTAATCACAAATTAAGTTATTGTTATATAAATATATATAAGTTATAAACAACTCTATCAACAAAGTTATCCACATGTTATCCAGAGTTTAAATTTAACTTACGGTTTTGAATTTAAATTTGAAGTTTTTTGAGTTATCCACAAAAACCAGTGATCTTATAAATAAATTCAAATTTATAAATTTAAATTTATTACTATTAGGGAGCACTTTTTCTATGGATAAGCCACTTTTTATTTATTTAAACATGAACTTATATTGTGGATAAAACTGTTTCTATTAATTTTATACTTTGTGGATAACTTTATGATATATTTTATCCACAGCTTGCGGATAAACTTATCCACACCGGGTTTTAAATTTAATTTTATGCATGGTGATTTCTTTTTGCACAGTTTTTGTGGAAATTGCCATGACAGATGTGGATAACTTGGTTAGAATGGCGACCCGCTTTTGGTCGCGGTCATCTTTTTTGAATGAACAATGGAATGAATAGGGGATTCACATGCTTTGGACGGACTGCTTAAATCGCCTGCGACAAGAGCTCTCTGGAAATGTCTTTACAATGTGGATTCGCCCATTGGTTGCAGAAGAGCTGGAAGACAGCTTGCGTTTGTATGCACCTAATCCTTACTGGACGCGTTACATTCAAGAACATCATCTGGAACTGATCACGATTCTGGCAGAGCAATTGTCTGAAGGACGGGTACGCAAGGTCGAAATTTTAGTGGATTCACGTCCAGGGGCGATTTTATCTGCCAGTGAACAACCGGCGACTACGACGGCGGCATTGACTTCGACACCGATGCCGGTGCCGAAACCGAAGAAAGAAAAAGAAGACAGCGGCAAAAATAGCCGTAGACGTCAGTTGAATCCATTGTTTACCTTCTCGTTGTTTGTAGAAGGTCGATCTAACCAGATGGCGGCAGAAACCTGTCGCAAGGTATTGACCCAGCTGGGGGCTTCACAGCACAACCCCTTATTTTTATATGGTCCGACGGGTCTGGGTAAAACCCATTTGATGCAGGCCGTGGGTAATGCATTGTTGCAGGCAAAACCGAATGCACGTGTCATGTACATGACCGCAGAAAGTTTTGTGCAGGACTTTGTCAGCTCGTTGCAACAGGGCAAAGTCGAAGAGTTTAAGAAAAATTGCCGTTCTCTGGATTTATTACTGGTCGATGATATTCACTTGCTGGCCGGTAAAGAGGCCAGTCTGGTCGAGTTTTTCTACACCTTTAACGCACTGCTGGATGAGTCCAAACAGATTATTCTGACTTCAGATCGTTATCCTAAAGAGCTAACCGAACTGGATCCACGTCTGGTTTCACGTTTTTCCTGGGGGTTGTCGGTCGGAGTTGAACCACCAGATATTGAAACCCGAATTGAAATTCTGCTGAAAAAAGCAGAAAGCAACCAGGTTGATTTACCACGTAACTGTGCGCTGTTTATTGCCCAGCAGGTGGTGGCTAACGTGCGTGAGCTGGAAGGTGCGCTGAACAAAGTGGTGGCGATTTCACGTTTTAAAGGCACACCAATTGATCTGGATGTGGTGCGTGAATCTTTAAAAGATGTGCTGGCGATTCGTGCCCGTACTATCAGTACTGAAAATATTCAGCGTGTCGTGAGTGAGTATTTCCGGATTCCGCTGAAAGAACTGGTCGGTCCAAAACGCACCCGGATTTATGCCCGCCCACGTCAACTGGCGATGGGGCTGGCACGTGAATTAACAGGCGACAGTTTTCCGGAAATTGGCATGGCTTTTGGCGGTCGTGATCACAGTACCGTGATGCATGCTTGCGAGAAAGTACAGAGTCTGCGTGAAGAAGATCCGATCTTTAACGAAGACTATAAAAACCTGCAACGTCTGTTGCAAAGTTGACCTAAATCGCTCAAATTCTATTCTTGCTATGCGGCTGCTTTTGCCGCATAGTAAACCGTCAAAAAAATCACTTTTTCTATATTAATCTTCAGCTTTAGAGGAATGCACCGTGCGTTTAAAAATCGCGAAAGAAAGCTTACTGAATGTTCTCTCACATGTCGTAGGAGCGGTTGAACGTCGCCATACCTTGAATATCTTGTCTAACCTGAAAATTCAGGTGACTGCGCAAGCATTGACCGTGACCGGTTCCGATCTGGAAGTTGAACTGGTGGCGAGTACAGCACTGGCTGAAGGTGCATGTTTGCAGGAAGGCGAGACCACAGTTCCTGCACGTAAGCTGATTGATATCTGTAAGTCACTTCCTTCAGCAGCATTGGTGGATTTGCATATCACTGAAGATCAGCGCTGCATCCTTAAATCAGGCAACAGCCGTTTTGTACTGGGGACATTGCCTGCTGATGATTATCCATTGCTGAACACTGAAAACACCCAAGGCACGCAAGTAACGGTGACACAGCGTGAGCTAAAACGCCTGTTCGAAAAAACTGCTTTTGCCATGGCGGTTCAGGATGTACGTTTTTACCTGACCGGTACCTTGCTGGAAATTGATGCCAATCAGCTACGTGCTGTGACCACCGATGGCCACCGTCTGGCACTGTGTGAAACAGCGGCACAATCCACTGCAGCACAACCGATTCAGGCGATTGTGCCACGTAAGGCCGTTGCAGAATTACAGCGCCTGCTCAGCGTTGAAGATGAGCAATTATCTCTATTGATTGGTCGTGAACTGCTCAATGTGACCATCAAGATGCCAAGCCGTGACAAGGAACAGGCGGATATTACCGTGCGTTTCACCACCAAGCTGATTGATGGTAAGTTCCCGGATTATCGCCGTGTGATTCCACGTGGTGGCGACAAAGTGGTGATGATCACACATGACGTGTTCAAGCAGTCTTTGCAACGTGTGGCGATTTTAAGTAATGAAAAGCTGCGTGGTGTGTTTCTAAACTTTAATGCCGATTCTTTGCAACTTCGCGCCAATAACCCGGAGCAGGATGAAGCGATTGAAGATCTGGCGATTCAATATGCTGATTCACCGCTAGAAATGTCATTTAATGCGCAGTATCTGATTGAAGTACTCGGTGTGCTTGATGGCGATGATGTGTCAATGACCATGACTGAAGCGAATCAGTCTGTCTTGGTACAAGACCCGGCGCATACGGATCAAACCTATGTCGTCATGCCGATGCGTGTTTAAGCCGCGGCTCTTGATATTTATATAAGACATGCATATTACGCGTTTACATATTGAGCGTGTGCGGAATTTAAAGACGGTTGCTCTCCAAGGATTGCAGCCGTTTAATGTTTTTTATGGCCAAAATGGTTCAGGTAAAACCTCGATTTTAGAGGCGATTCATTTACTTGCTGCTGGTCGTTCTTTCCGTACCCATATTCCCAAAAATTATATCCAGCATGGCGCACAGGATGCGATTGTGTTTGCACAATCTGCGACTGAAAAAATAGGCATGCAAAAAATGGCCAGCGGGGAACAGTTGATCAAGGTCAATGGCGATCTAGTGGCAACTCAGGGACAACTGGCCAAACTGTTACCCTTGCAACTGATTGATCCACAAAGTACCGATATCATCGATCATGGTGCCAAACCACGACGTCAATTGCTCGACTGGTTAATGTTCCACGTGGAACCAGAGTTTTATCATGCCTGGCAATATTATTCTCGTGCGCTGAAACAGCGAAATAGTCTGCTCAAAAGCAAACGCTTTCTCAGTCTGTCTGATCTGGAACCGTGGAACCAGATGCTGAGTGAATATGGTGAAATCCTGCACTCGCAACGTGTCGGGATTGTGGAACAATGGAAGCCATTTTTTGAAGATGATCTGAAACAGTTATTACCTGAATTGCAAGTCAGTCTGGAATACAGTCCGGGCTTTCATAGTGAAACCGGCCTGCTAAATGATCTGACCAACCAGCATGAAAAAGACTGTGAGCGACGCTATACCGAATATGGCCCACATCGCGCAGATTTGCGTTTAAAGACCCCGATGGGGGATGCTGATGTGATCCTGTCGCGCGGGCAGAAAAAGCTGCTGATGATCGCACTAAAACTGTCGCAAATCGCAATGCTACATTCTTGTAATAAGGAAACTGTGGTATTATTAGATGATGTGACAGCAGAATTAGATTTAACCGCACAACAACGTTTAATTGAGCGATTGAGCCAACTTGGTAGTCAAGTTTTTATTACCACCTTAGACCATGAATCAGTACAAAAGCACTTACATGATTTGTCTATCTCATATCAGTTATTCAGTGTTGAAAACGGTACAGTTCAAGTTGTGCAATAATATTTTTTGAGTTTTACCCATCTTTGGATAGACCTATTTTTCACTAGGGAGAAACCATGAGTTCAGAAGATCAAGCTGCTTCTCAAACAGAACAAACCATTGAAAAGGCTTATGATTCCTCTAGCATCAAGGTATTACGTGGTTTAGACGCAGTCCGTAAGCGTCCGGGCATGTACATTGGTGATACAGACGATGGTACAGGCCTGCACCACATGGTGTTTGAAGTAGTCGACAACTCGATTGATGAAGCCTTGGCAGGCCACTGTGATGAAATTATAGTGACGATCCATGAAGATGAATCGGTTTCAGTTTCTGATAATGGTCGTGGTATTCCGACCGACATTCACCCTGAAGAAGGCGTGTCTGCAGCAGAAGTAATTTTAACCATTCTGCATGCCGGTGGTAAGTTCGACGACAACAGTTATAAAGTCTCTGGCGGTCTGCATGGCGTTGGTGTTTCGGTGGTCAATGCGCTGTCTGAAAAACTGCTATTAAATATTAGCCGTGCGGGCAAAACTTATGAACAGGAATACCGTCATGGTGATCCTGTTTATAAATTACGTGAAACAGGTACAACTGATAAATCGGGTACAACAGTACGTTTCTACCCAAGTGCTGAAACCTTTAGTCAAACCATTTTCAATGTTGATATTTTAGCGCGTCGTTTACGTGAATTGTCATTCTTAAACGCGGGTGTACGTATTGTCCTGCGTGATGAACGCGTCAATCTTGAGAATGTCTATGACTACGAAGGTGGTTTATCTGAGTTCGTTAAATACATTAACGAAGGCAAAACTCACCTGAATGATATTTTTCATTTCACTGCTGCACAGGCCGACAACGGTATTACGGTAGAAGTCGCATTACAGTGGAATGATTCTTATCAGGAAAATGTACGTTGCTTTACCAATAACATCCCGCAAAAGGATGGTGGTACGCATCTGGCCGGTTTCCGTGCTGCGTTGACCCGTGGTTTAAATAACTACATGGACAGCGAAAATATCCTGAAAAAGGAAAAAGTAGCGGTATCGGGTGATGATGCGCGTGAAGGCCTGACTGCCATCGTGTCAGTCAAAGTACCTGATCCGAAATTCTCTTCACAGACTAAAGAAAAACTGGTATCGAGTGAAGTAAAAACCGCTGTCGAACAGGCCATGAACAAGGCATTTTCTGAATATTTATTGGAAAATCCACAAGCAGCCAAGGCCATTGCCGGCAAGATCATTGATGCAGCACGTGCGCGTGATGCAGCGCGTAAAGCACGCGAAATGACACGCCGTAAGAGTGCGCTGGATATTGCCGGTCTTCCAGGTAAACTGGCTGATTGTCAGGAAAAAGATCCAGCTTTGTCTGAACTGTACCTGGTCGAGGGTGACTCTGCAGGTGGTTCGGCCAAGCAAGGTCGTAACCGTAAAATGCAGGCGATTTTACCGCTGAAAGGTAAGATCCTGAACGTGGAACGTGCCCGTTTTGACCGCATGATTTCCTCTGCTGAAGTCGGTACGCTGATTACCGCATTGGGCTGTGGTATTGGTCGTGAAGAATATAATCCGGACAAACTGCGTTATCACAAAATCATTATCATGACCGATGCTGACGTGGATGGTTCGCATATCCGTACCTTACTGTTGACGTTCTTCTTCCGTCAAATGCCGGAACTTGTGGAACGTGGTCATATTTATATCGCACAGCCACCATTATATAAGCTGAAAAAAGGTAAGCAGGAACAGTACATCAAGGACAATGATGCACTGGAAACTTACCTAATTTCGAATGCGATTGATGAGCTGGAACTGCATATCAGTGCAGAAGCGCCTGCGATTCGTGGTGAAGCACTGGCGAATGTGATTGCTGATTATCAGACTTCCCAGAAGAGCTTGGCACGTTTGACCCAGCGTTATCCTGCGAGTCTGCTTGATGCACTACTTTCACTGGAAGGTTTTAAGCTGGATCAGCTGGAAGACAAAACCTATGTGGAAATATGGGGTGAGAATCTGCGTGCAGCGATTGAAGCCATTCAGCCAACATTACGTCCAGAATTGACCCTGGAGCGTTTTGAAAAAGAACTGGCAGATGGTCAAAAAACTGCAAGCTGGTTGCCACGTATCACGATCTATGTACATAACTTGCCACATAGCTACCTGTTAGACTCAGTACTGTTAGGTTCAAGTGAATATGCACGTTTATTAAAGAATTCAAAGAGCTGGTTTAGTCTGCTTGAAGATGGTGCATATTTGCAAAAAGGCGATCGCAAGATTCAGGTCAGCAATTTCCATCAGGTTTGGCAACATATCTTGCAGGACTCACGTCGTGGCATGATGATCCAGCGCTATAAAGGTCTGGGCGAGATGAATGCGGAACAGTTATGGGAAACCACCATGGATCCAGACAACCGTAACATGCTGCAAGTGACAGTTACCGATGCGATTGAAGCGGATCGTATGTTCTCTTGCTTGATGGGCGATGACGTAGAACCACGTCGTGCTTTCATTGAAGAAAATGCCTTGAATGCAGATATTGATGCATAACCCTTCAGGATAAAATCAGATATAAAAAAGCGCCTTTCGAGGCGCTTTTTTTAGACCAATTTTTTTACTCATATCCTGTGAGCTAGGCAAAATAAAGTAATTTTGGACAGATTTTTGGATATAGAACAGGTTCATTTTAGTTTTTAAAAGCCAAGTTGAATAAGCTGGATCGACTCTAAGGAAGGGTTTATGTATACATCATCAGCTCAGGAGAATACCTGAAATATGGAGTGAATCTGTCGTTATAACGACAATCAGGATTGATTCTTTGAAGAATAATATTTGAACAGGAAAGAGAGGTAGAAGGACGCTCTTTATACGATGAAGAGTATATATGCAGTCCAGAATGCTGGGTGAAAACTGCATAGGTCAAAGTGGCATTAGAGGAATATAAATGCAATAAAACTGATCAAATATTCAGTTTGGATTTGGCTGAAAATAATAAATACTCCCCCATGTAGAAAAACTAAGTTCTCAATCACTTATAAAAAATTTGGTGTAATAAATTAAAGAATACGTGAGTGATATTGCTTTAAGTGTGTAGTAATTCTGATCAAATATGTGGATAACTCTGAAGTTATCCATAATTTTTATGTGAATAAGATAATATTTTTCCACAAACTTTAATCCATGTATTAATTCTTCATTTTAAATCCAAATTTAAACTCTCTTGTCTTGTGGGTAAGTGTTTTTAAATTTAAAATGGCATTTTAAATTTAAAAGGGATTTGGCGAGATATCGCTAGTATGACCAGACGATTCCTTGGATTGGTTTTAAAATAAAAAAATTATTATAAATTAAATACTTATAAATATGGTGTAGTTTATCTAATCATTGGCGTGGAACATATTTTTAATTAAAAATAAAGGTGTAGTTAAACTACATAATTGATTTAATAATCAAGTGAACTTTCATTTTTATTTCAGAATCATACTTTTATCGATTTTCGCTTAACTTTTTCTTTTTCTCTCTTATGGCTTATTTTTTGATTTCATTATTGAAAATCGGGCACTTCTTTTATTACTCGATAGAAAAGAGGGAGGGAATCGCTGAAATGATATTGATTAGGAACAAGAAAAAGAGGATTGATAAAATGACGATGAAAAATAAAAAAGCGCCTGACGGCGCTTTTTTTTAATCATATTTATGGTGTTAAAATGACTTTACGGCAGTCTTCTTCCTTTTTATCAAAAATACGGTAACCTTCCGCAGCATCTTCCAGTTTCATGCGATGGGTAATAATCAGATCTGGAGACAGATCTCCATTTTCAATATGTTCTAGCAACTGCGGCAAGTAGTTATGCACATGGGTTTGTCCCATTTTAAAGGTTAAACCTTTGTCAAAGGCATCACCAAACAGGAAGCCGTGAATTGGACCAGCATAAACTCCAGGTACACTCACTACACCGCCGCGGCGGACCGCTGCAATACATTGTCTTAGCGCTGAACCACTCGAACCTTCTAATTTCAGGTTGGTCATTACGGTTTCCAGCATGCTGCCTTTGGCTTCAAAACCGACCGCATCAATGACGGCATCGACTCCACGATAACCTGTGGTGTTTTGAATGATAAATTCAGCAGCATCGACTTCATCAAAATTGACAGGAATTACCCCATAGGTTTGATGTGCGAAACGCAGACGGTAAGGATGGTGATCGACCATAAAGATCTGCTCGGCACCGAGCATCCGCGCGCAGGCAGCAGCCAGCAGACCGACCGGACCGGCACCATAAATCGCCACACTGGAACCTCGACCAACTTGGGCATTGTTTACTGCTTGCCACGCGGTTGGCACAATATCGGTCAGGAATAATACTTTTTCATCAGGCAGGGAACCTGGTACTTTAAATGGTCCGACATTGCCTTTGGGGATCCGTACATATTCAGCCTGACCACCCGGTATACCACCATACAGATGGCTAAAGCCAAATAAAGCTGCCCCTGGTGGGATCTGTTTTTTGTTGAGAATTGCACCACGACCGGTATTGGTATTTTCACAGGCAGCCATGAGTTCATGTTCACAGAAAAAACAGTGACCGCATGCAATCACAAAGGGAATAATCACCCGGTCACCTTTTTTGACTTCGGTTACTTCTGGGCCGACTTCTTCTACAATTCCCATAAATTCATGGCCGAAAATATCACCGTCTTCAGTGGCCGGAATTTTCCCCCGGTATAAATGCAGATCTGAGCCACAGATGGCGGTGGCTGTCACCCTTAAAATAACGTCATCTGGTTCCTGAATCACTGGATCTGGAACGGATTCAACTCGTACATCCCGAGCACCATGATAGGTAAGAGCACGCATGCGGATTTCCTCTCTCTAGTTCAACATTAAACAGACTCGTAGCAAGGCTGCCAAAAATTAAAAAACACTTGTATTAGAGCCTTAGGATGAAACAGCACGCTGTAAATTAATGTATGAAATAAGGCATCCAACTGTTTAAAAAATAAACTTATATAGGGTTTGTGTAATTCATGACCTTATGTGTCGAATGAATAGAAAAAAACAGAATTAAAGAAACATCTAGACGTAGATGAAAAAATACAGGGGGGAAAATGGAAGAGAAAACATTAAAAATAGTGAATAAAAAAGAGATGAACAACGTTGGTCATTCATCTCTTATCTTAAATCTTACTAAAAGAGCTTTAGAACGTCTGTTCCAGACTTTCCAGTTCCATCATCAGTTCTAGCATTTGCTCTTCGGCTGTTTCCAGTTTGGCTTTTAGCTCGGTTTGCTCATTCATCAGTTTCAGCAAATCATTTTTACGTGATGCTTCGTATAAAGCACTGTCACCCAGCAGGTTTTCAATTTCAATCAGTCGCGGCTGTAGTTTGGCCATCTGTGCTTCGCATTTTTCAATATTCTTGCGAATCGGACGACTTAGTTCCCGCTGGCGAGCAGCTTCCTTACGTTGTGCTTCCTTGTCCAGTTTGGAAATAGTCGGTTTGACTTCGACTTGGGATTTCACCGGTTCTGCTGGCTTTTGCCCATTTTTAATCATCTCAATACGGGCTTGGCGTAACCAGTCAGCATAGGCAGTAAGATCACCATCAAACTCACGGCATTGACCATTATGTACCAGTAGCAGTTCATCACAGACGCTGGCGATGAGCTGACGTTCATGCGAAACTAGAACTACCGCGCCCTGAAAATCTTGTAAAGCCATAGTCAGTGCATGACGCATATCCAGGTCTAAATGGTTGGTCGGCTCATCCAGAATCAGTACATTCGGACGCTGCCAAACAATCAGTGCTAGGGCCAAACGTGCACGTTCACCGCCTGAGAAGCTTTCGCTTGGCGTATCCATACGTTCGCCACTAAAACCGAAACTACCCAAGAAGGAGCGTAGACTGGCTTCACTGATTTTTTTATCTGCGATACGTGCCAGCTGTAACATTGGGCTGGCATTACCATCCAGTGCATCCATTTGATGCTGGGCAAAATAACCAATATTCAGTAATTCTGAATCTTTCCGCAGACCCTGAATCAGTTTCAGGTCACCGACCAGCGATTTAATCAGCGTGGATTTACCGGCACCATTCATCCCAAGCAAACCGATCCGGCTGTTTGGCGTGATCTGTAAATTTACATTGGTGACAATCAGCTTGTCGCCATAACCAATATCGGCATGTTCCAGTTGCAATAACGGCGAACTCATTTTGGTCGGTTCACGGAAACTGAAGGTAAATGGCGTATCGACATGGGCTGCAGATAGTTCCTGCATTCGTTCCAGCTGTTTGATCCGGCTCTGTGCCTGTTTGGCTTTGGTCGCTTGCGCTTTAAAACGGTCAATATATTTTTGCAGATGCGCGCGGGTTTCCAGCTGCTTTTCATACGCCTGTTGCTGCTGTGCCAGACGTTCACTACGGGTACGCTCGAAAGTCGAGTAGTTGCCGGTATATAAAATCAGTTCCTGATTTTCGATATGTAAAATGTGATCGGTAATCGCATCGAGGAAATCCCGGTCATGCGAAATCAGCACCAGCGTACCTTCATAAGCCTTGAGCCAGTCTTCTAGCCAGAGAATCGCATCCAGGTCCAGATGGTTGGTCGGTTCATCGAGGAGTAGTAAATCTGAACGGCTCATCAAGGTACGCGCCAGATTCAGACGCATACGCCAGCCACCGGAAAAACTTGAAACATCCAGCTGTGATTGATGTTCAAAGAAGCCCAGACCCGCCATCAGCTGCGAGGCTTTGGCAGGAGCCGAATAACCTGAAATTTCATCAAAACGGCCATATAAATGTGCCAGTTCTGCATCATCCAGTTGATCCGGCTGATCGAGTTTTTGCTGAATATCCCAGTATTCTTCATCGCCCGACAATACGAAATCAATGGCTTTCATATTCAGTGCTTTGATTTCCTGAGCCATATGCGCCACGGTCCATACCGCAGGTCGGGTCAGCGAACCGGTGTCCGATTCCATGCCGCCCAGCAAGGCTGAAAACAGGGTTGATTTTCCAGCACCATTGACACCGGTTAGGCCAATTTTCCATCCTGGGTGTAACTGCATCGACGCTTTTTGAAATAAAACACGTCCACCGCGACGTATAGATAACTGGTCTAACTGAATCATTGAGAAATCAAAGCTAAGAAATAAGATGCGCCTATTCTAAAGGAAAGCCCTGTGAAAATGAAAAATCTTACCGATTTTGCTGAAATGAATCAGTTTTCATCTCTGTCAATTGATTTGGGATAGACGCATAAGTTGAGTAAAAGCTCTATTTTATGCATGAACAGTGGTTTATAGTTCAGGCTGATCGAGTAAAAAATACCATAGAGTCAAATAAAAATGAAAAAGGGATGTTTAATTTTGTCGGCACTGGGTCTTTTGGTGTCGACTTCAACTCAAGCCAGAGTGAATGTCTGTGTTTTTGATTTGCTGGGAAAATCTGGTGAATCTTATAAGCTGCTGGAGGAATGGGCGCTGGCAGCAAAAGGCTGGGGTGCCGAAATTCAGCTAAGCGCTTATCAGGATGAAGCCAAGGTCGATCAGGACGTCAAAGCCGGAAAATGTGATGCCTTCTATATGACCTCAATGCGTGCCCGGGCTTATAACAAATTTGCTGGATCGATTGATGCAATTGGCGGCGTGCCGAATAATGACATTGCCATGAAAGCCATCAGCTATGTACTGGATAAACGCAATAGCAAACGCCTGATCACCCAGATTGGCAAAGAAAAATTCGAAGTGGCGGGTATTGGTCAGATTGGCCCAGCCTATATTTTTGTTCGTGATCGTACTCTAAATAAACTGGAACAGGTCAAAGGCAAGAAATTTGCCGTGCTGCATTATGACTATGCGCAAAAAATCATGGTCGACCGGATTGAAGCAGTACCGGTCATGTCGGAAATTTCCAATTTTATTCGCAAGTTTAATCAGGGCGAAGTGGATATTGTCGCTGCACCGGCTTATGCATTTAAACCGCTAGAATTACAGAAAGGACTAGGCCGTCAAGGCGCAATGATTAATTTTCCGGTGATTAATGTCACTGCTGATCTGATTATTCGTCAGGAAAAGTTCCCGGCAAGCTTTGCCGCACAATCCCGAAACTGGTTTGTGAAACAGTTACCGCGCAGCTTTGCCATGGTCAAGCGCATGGAAGCTGAGATTCCAAGCAAATATATTCTGAATCTAAGCCGTGAAGATCGTGTGGCCTACCAAAAGATTCTGCGTGATGGGCGGATCGATTTAACCAAACAGGGGATTTATGATCAGGGCATGATGAACGTATTGAAACGCGCGCGTTGTACGGTAGAAAGAACCAATTTTGAATGTTCGATTGGTGGCGAATAAATCTGAAATCATGTATATCTTTGTAACTATATCTGGGTAAATGTAATTATAAGAAAGCAGTTTTAAATATTAAGATATTGATATTTAAATATATATTTAAAAATAACTTAGGCAATTATTGCTGATTTATCTTTATAGGCCAAAATGCCGGTTTTAAATGGAGTAAATGCTCTATTTTTTTTAATTAAACTTGCTTAATATTTGTCCCGTGTACGGACACTCAGCGAATAACAAGATTTCAAAGGATAACTACAATGAAAAAAACACTCTTATCATTGGCTGCATTCTCTGCATTTGGTTTTGCAAGTACGGCGCATGCAGAAAAAGTCGATATCTGTGTGTTTGACTTACTTGGTAAATCCGGTGAGTCTTTCCAGATGGCGCAAGAATGGGCACTGGCTGCAAAAGGCTGGGGCGCAGAAATTAATCTGATTGCCCGTCAGGATGAAGCGGTTGCCGACAATGACTTCAAGGCCGGTAAATGTGATGGCGTGTTTATGACCGCCATGCGTGCCCGTCAATACAATAAATTTGCCGGTTCTATTGATGCACTGGGTGGTGCACCAAGTAATGCCATTGCCCAGCGTGCGATCAGTTTTGCTCTCGACAAACGTAATGCAGCGAAAATGGTCAGTAATATGGGCAGCAAAAAATATGAAATTGCCGGTATTTCCCCGCTGGGTTCGGCATTTATTTTCGTGCGTGATAAGAATATCAATTCGATTGAAAAAGCCGCAGGGAAGAAATTCGCCGTACTCGGCTATGACGATGCCCAGAAAATTATGGTTCAGCGCGTCGGTGCGCAGGCAGTGATCTCCGATGTTTCCAACTTTGTCGCCAAATTTAATAATGGTCAGGTGGATATGGTCGGTGCGCCTGCTTATGCCTACAAGCCATTAGAAATCTATAAAGGTCTGGGTAATAACGGCGCAATGTTTAATTTCCCGGTACTGCATGTGACTTCTGATTTTGTGATTCGTCCGGAAAAGTTCCCCGCAGGTTTTGGACAGAAATCGCGTGACTGGTTTATCAAAAACCTGCCAAAGAGCATGGCCATGATCAAACGTCTGGAAGCCGGTATTCCGTCGAAATATAAAATGAACCTGAACGTTGAAGATAAAACCAAGTATCAGAAAATGTTACGTGATGGCCGGATGGACATGACCAAACGTGGAATCTATGATGCCAGCATGATGTCGGTCTTAAAACGTGCCCGTTGTTCTGTCGATAAGGCCAACTTTGAATGTTCAATGGCTGGCGAATAATCTGATTTTTAAAGCAAAAAGCTTAGAGTGATCTAGGCTTTTTTTATGGCTGAACCAGGTCAGATCTGCCATTGTGCAGCGAATAAAATAGCTTAAGCTTAATCTAAATATTAAATTCGAATGTTTCATATAAAAAACAATCACATGTGACTAAAACTTCAATAACAAAAACAAGCGATAAGGAAATGAGGATGATGCATAGAGGATGGAAAGTACTGGCATTGGCTACAGCGACACTGGCTGTTTCAGGTCTGGCGCAAGCCAAACAGGTGATTTGCGTATTTGATCTGGTCGGTAAAAACGGTGATGTCTATAGTGTGATGAAAGACTATCAGTTGGCGGCCAAAAACTGGGGGGCAGATATCGAATTGCGGGTGAATACCAATGAAGCCGTGGTCGCAGAAGATTTTAAAGCCGGAAAATGTGACGGGATCAGTGTCACTGGTATGCGTGGCCGTCAATTTAACAAGTTTACCGGATCGCTGGATGCAATCGGGGCTATCACCGATCTGAATCTGGCGGTTAAAGTCATGCAGGGCCTGGCCAGTCCCACCTTCGCCAAACAAATGCTGCAAGGTAAATATGAAATTGTTGGAGTGATTCCGGTAGGTGATGCTTTTCTGTTAGTGAACGACCGCAGTATTAATACCGTTGCCAAAGCAGCCGGCAAGAAAATTGCGGTACTAAGCCATGACGAAGCACAAAAAATCATGGTACAGCAGGTTGGTGCACAAGCAGTGAGTGCCGAAATCAGCAATTTTGCCAGTATGTTTAACAATGGTCAGGTGGATATTATCGGTGCACCAGCTGCAGCATTTAAGCCTTTAGAATTACATAAAGGTTTGGGTAACAAAGGTGCGATTGTGAATTATCCGGTATTGCAGGTCACAGGCAATATCATTATCCGTCCAGATAAATTCCCGGCAGGATACGGGCAAAAATCACGTGAATGGGTCAAGAGCCAGTTACCACGTGCCTTTGGTATTTTGGGTAAAATGAAAGTAGATATTCCATCGAAATACTGGATGGATATTCCTGCGGCAGATAAACCAGGTTATCAGAAAATGATGCGGGATTCCCGAATTGACCTGACCAAACGCGGCGTTTATGACAAACGCATGATGAAATTGCTGTGGCAATTCCGCTGCAAACAGAATCCGACAAATTTTGAATGTGCCTTACAGGATGAGAACTACAAATAATCCTGATAAAATTACTCTGATTTGACTTTTAATCTGTAGAGACTGACCATATATTGAGTGTGCTATACTTAAATATGGTCTTTTCTTTTTAAAGACATTCCATTCAACAGAGGAATCCGCCATGAATGCCCAAGCGCTTGTGCTCACCGACAATGCCGCAAATAAAGTACGCCAGTTGCGTGACAGTGAAGGTAACCAAGACTTAATGCTCCGTGTCTATGTGACCGGTGGCGGCTGTTCAGGTTTCTCTTATGGCTTTAACTTTGCAGAAAGCCAGAATGAAGATGATGCAGAATTCGCCAATGGCGATGTTAAAGTCCTGGTCGATTCACTGAGTTATCAGTATCTGGTTGGTTCGGTAGTAGATTATTTAGAAGGTCTGGAAGGTTCACGTTTCGTGGTACAAAACCCGAATGCAACTACGACCTGTGGTTGTGGATCTTCATTCTCGATCTAAATCCATGCACAAAAAAGTCCTCTCAATGAGGACTTTTTTTATATCTGGAAGAACGTTTAGCTATCCAGTTTTACCGCTTCAAGCAGGTCAAAGATCACGGTAGTGACATCCTGACTCAACTCGCGGTTATTAAAAATTTCATAGGCGCTAATGGTAATGTCGGTATCGCTTGGCAACAGACGCTGTTCTTCTTCGATCAGGTCATTGATCGGCAATAAGGTCTGTTTGATTTCCAGATGCAGAATATCTTTATATTCCAGATTTTCATCGTCGAGTTCAATCAGTTGTTCATTGAAATAAGGCAGCAAAATCGAATGAAGATAGGGTTGGATGTCCTCGATATCAAAGATCTCGATATCACGGGTTTCATCAATCGTACTAATGTGGTCATTTACTTCAATTAAAATATGGTAGTAACTCACACGAATCTCCAAAGATGGCCTGAACAATGTAGCCAATCACAATAACATGAAATCAGAATAGAGTGTTTTTTATAATACTTATACACTTAAATTAATTAGGGAATTCAAGCTGATCACTTAACGGTTATAAAGCAAGGTCTTGTCTGCAGGTCGCAGCTGGAAGTGTTGCAGATTCTGTTTACCCAGCACCGGATACATCAGTGCTTCCGGGTCATTATGGTGATACAGCCCCAAGGCATGTCCGAGTTCATGTGCCAGAGTCAGACGGAGATCATCTTCTGCATCAAACTGATAGACATGAATTTGATCACCCATAAACACGCCTTTATGAAATTCGCGGGCAGGGAAACGCTGTTGGGCTTGAATGATATTCTGCTGATGGTTTTGCAGACCATGTTGATGCATGGAAACATTCATATTAAAGGAACTTTGCTGTTCCTGAAGGTACTGAAGTTCCCGTTGAAAACTTTCCGATTTGCGCTGTAAAGCCAAAACCTCATATTCAATCTGCTCATGTTCATAAGCAGATAAATTTGGCTGACGGCGTCGTTGCTGTAAGGCCTGAAATTCACTATTCATCTGATCTCTTTGCTGGATCAGGCGTTGCTGCTGACTTTCCAGATGCTGATGGGATGCTTCCAGATTTTTGACCTGACGTTGATACTTGGCGTCATCTGCCAGCAACTGTTTTTCGACTTTCTTCAAGGCATCATAGTCTTGCTGGCGTTGATCATAGATCAGGTGAATACTCAGCCTGGCATTTTCATCATAGACCATCAAATCATCACGATTGCTTCCCTGATGCCAGATTTCGATCGCTTCCTTGCTCAGTTGAATGACTTGATCTTTACTTAGTCCAAAGCCTGAATCGACCTGATCAATTCGGAAACGTAAGCGTGTATCGAAAGGATGCGTCAAGCGATCAGCCAGCGAGTTATAGCGCAGTTGAGGATGGGTTTGGGCCTGCATATGTAGATAGGCAGACATGATCAATCCCACTACGAGCAGACAGAGCAGAAGACGCATATTTTTTATTTAAATGTCTATTTTTTAAAAATATAGCTTAATTTTAATGCCTTTCCCATGCTTATTTGCATCATCCTTCAGCTTTTGGATAAAGCCCTAATTCGGCCAAAGCCTGCTGCAAAATTTCAAGGCGGATTGCCGGATCTATACCATTTTGCATCTGCATATTGAGTGAAAATGCCACGATTTCAGCCTGCGGTGTTTCAACCCAGCCGGTGAGCCAGCCGACTTGCGGTTCCACATCCATGCCCCAACCGGATTTGACATATAGTCGATAAGCTTTCCGCTCCTGTAAAAATAACATGGCTTTGACTTGTTGCTGGACTTGAGGATCAAAGGCCAGTTGCTCTCGGGCCAACGCAGAAACAAATTGGACTTCCTGTTTTGGAGTAACTTTCAAAGGGCCTACCAACCAGAAGTTATCGACCTGTTGACCAATCTGCTGATTACCAAATTGGATGCGTTGTACTTCCTGTTGCATCAGTTCAAGGCCAATACGACGCGCCAGTTCCTGATAGACGGGTACAGCAGAAGCTTGCATGGCTTGGCCGAGAGTCATGTCTTTTTCCCAGGCTGAAAAACTACGTTTCTTACCATCCCATTTAAAAATTTCATTGGTTGTGGCTTTGCCATGTTGCAGGCCAATCAGGGCATTGAGCATTTTAAAAGTAGAGGCGGGAACATATTCGGTATCTGCACGGCTTAAATCATTGCCATAGACCTGTATCTGTTGACCACGCTGAATCACTAAAACGCCAGAGCTTTGCGCCTGATCAAATAATTGGGCAATGGCTTGAGTCGATTGAGTCGAAGTGATATGAGATGGGGAAGATGAAACGGGTAAGGTACACGCCGTCAGGCTCAAGCAATTAAGTAAAGGCAGAAAAATCAGAGTTTTCATGGGTTCAGGGTATTTTAATGTTTGATTTAACTTAAACAGCTTTTCCTGAAAATACGATCAAATTTTGGTAATTTTTATTTTATTCTTTTAAGTCGAGACATAAAAAAACCGCGCTTTCGCGCGGTTTTTTCAGTTAAAGCGACAAATTATTTTTTGTCATCTTTCACTTCAGTGAACTCAGCATCTACAACGCCGTCGTCCGCTTTTTGAGATTGACCTTCGCCGCCTTGGAATGCATTCGGGTCAAAACCTTGCGCACCACCTTGGCCTTGAGCAGCTTCATATGCACGTTGTGTAATTGGCATGATGATATTTTGCAGCGCTTCAGTTTTCGCTTTGATTTCTTCAACGTCATTTTCTTTAGTTGCAGCTTCAAGCTCAGAAACCGCCGTTTCAACAGCAGTTTTTTCGTCAGCTGTTACTTGTTCACCAAGATCTTTCACTGCTTTTTGTGAAGAAGCAACTAAAGCATCCGCTTCGTTGCGTGCTTTTGCAAGCTCTTCAAATTTACGGTCTTCTTCAGCATTCGCTTCAGCATCTTTGATCATTGCTTCGATTTCAGCATCAGACAAACCTGAGTTTGCTTTAATCTGGATCGATTGCTCTTTACCAGTGCTCTTGTCTTTCGCAGATACTTTCAAGATACCATCAGCATTGATGTCGAAAGATACTTCAATTTGTGGCACACCACGTGGCGCAGGTGGGATGTCGCCTAACTGGAAGTTACCCAACAATTTGTTTTGCTGCGCCATTTTACGTTCACCTTGGTAAACTGAAATGTCTACAGCAGGCTGGTTGTCCGCAGCGGTTGAGAACACTTGAGATTTCTTCGCAGGAATCGTGGTGTTTTTCTCGATGATTGCAGTCAACACGCCGCCCATGGTTTCAATACCAAGTGTCAACGGAGTTACGTCAAGTAGAAGTACGTCAGTTTTGTCACCTGAAAGTACCGCACCTTGAATCGCAGCACCCATGGCTACTGCTTCGTCAGGGTTTACGTCTTTACGTGGCTCTTTACCGAAGAACTCTTGAACCTTTTGTTGAACCATTGGCATACGAGACTGACCACCTACCAGGATCACGTCAGAGATGTCAGAAGTCGAAAGACCTGCATCTTTAAGCGCAATACGGCAAGGTTCAATGGTACGCGCAACCAGGTCAGCAACCAGACCTTCAAGTTTTGCACGTGTTACGTTGATCACTAAGTGTTTAGGACCAGTCGCATCAGCAGTGATGTATGGAAGGTTGATTTCAGTTGCATTTGAAGAAGAAAGCTCGATTTTCGCTTTCTCCGCAGCTTCTTTTAAACGCTGTAACGCCAGTGGATCTTGTTTCAGGTTAAAGTTTTGTTCTTTCTTGAACTCTTCAACCAGGAACTCGATTAACGCGTTATCGAAGTCTTCACCACCTAGGAACGTATCACCGTTAGTCGACAATACTTCGATTTGCTGGTCACCATCAAGGTCAGCAATTTCAATGATTGAAACGTCGAAAGTACCACCACCCAAGTCGTAAACCGCGATTTTACGGTCGCCTTCTTTCTTGTCCATACCGAACGCAAGTGCCGCAGCAGTTGGCTCGTTGATGATACGTTTAACTTCTAAACCTGCAATTTTACCTGCATCTTTAGTTGCTTGACGTTGTGCATCGTTGAAGTAAGCAGGAACAGTAATAACAGCTTCAGTTACGGTTTCGCCCAGGTAATCTTCAGCAGTTTTCTTCATCTTTTTCAAGATTTCAGCAGAAACCTGTTGTGGCGCCAATTTTTTGTCGTTGACATCAACCCAAGCATCACCGTTGTCTGCTTTGATGATTTTGTAAGGAACCAGACCGATATCTTTTTGTACCGCTTGGTCTTCATAACGACGACCGATCAAACGTTTGATCGCGAACAATGTATTTTTCGGATTCGTTACTGCTTGACGCTTTGCAGATTGACCTACCAGAATTTCGCCATCTTTATAGGCAATAATAGATGGAGTGGTACGCGCGCCTTCAGCGTTTTCGATTACTTTAACTTTGTCGCCTTCAAGTACTGCAACACATGAGTTTGTAGTACCTAAGTCAATACCAATGATTTTAGCCATTTGGATGTTTCCTCTAAAATTTTTTTGTGATTTACACTTGTTATCCGATATGAGAGCCGTTCGATTTTTTTCAAGTAAAATTTTTGAAAAATTTCACAAACTCCCGAATTTATTTGGCTTAAGCGCCGACCATCACCATGGCAGGACGCAATAAGCGACTGTTAAGCGTGTAGCCTTTTTGCAAAACAGTCCCAATTTCATTTGCTTTGGCATTTGGATCAATCCCGACTGCCTGATGCAGATCCGCATTGAAACCGTTGTTGGTATCCACTGCCACAACCCCAAATTTCTCCAAGGTATGCAATAAAGATTTAAGGGTCAGTTCAACACCTTCACGCAATGGTGTTTGCTCTTCACCTGCAGCCACAATGGCACGTTCCAGATTGTCGACTGTTTCTAGAAGCTCTTTAGAGAACTTTTCCAGAACTGTATCTTTATGCTTTTCAGATTCACGCTGAATACGTTCAACACTCTTTTGTGCTTCATAAACTGCATTGGCGGTACGGGCTTTTTCTAACTTTAAATCACCTTCAAGCTGCGCAATCTGCTCTTGTAAAGACTCAACGGAAACTTCAGCCTGCTCGGTTTCAGCTTGAGTTTGCGCTGTATCTTGTTCCGCTTGCTCTTGCTCAAGTTGTTGAGCTTGCTCGTTTTGCTCAGTCGCCATTGATTTACTCCGTTTAAATGGGTTCTTAAACATGTACAGTCCTTAGGCCTCAGTGTTCACTGCGTTTATGCTGAACTGCCATGGTTGTGAAGTTCTTGATTACCTAAAGAAATCGGGGCAGGGTGTAAAAATTCAAGCGTCGACCCAGATTAAATTTAAGATTTATACAAAATACTGAATCCAGCGGATAGCAGAACAAGCTATTCAGAACACAACAGCAGGATAGGATGAGAATAAAATACACGGACATCAGCAGCGATGAATCCGAATTTTGAACTGAATAGATTTAATTAGCGACTAAATCTAAGAATTAAGTATTTGAAAATAAATATAAAAAATGAATAATCGTATTTTTGAATCAAATTAATAATTTTAATCCGTTTTAAGTATTGGTAAAAAAATTGCATCATACTTCTATTAACAGCGACCTTGTTCAGAGGAGAGAGCCGAACCGGGTTGCTGTTGCCCTATTTTAGAGTTGCTTTTTTCAAGCTGAGTATCCCCAAAACTCAGCTTTTTTTTGCCTATTTATTTATTAGACATAAAAACGATTAATATCTAAGCAATAAAGTCTTTCACAATAGATGAACTTTTGATTAATATTTATTCTAGATTCTATCGCTGTAGTTTCTTCTTATTTTGAAATGTGTTTTCGTGGCTTATCCTGTTCTCTAGATAAGCCTTTTTTTGTCCAGAATTTACCTTTTTTGAATTTGTTGGAATCAGTCGTCTCTATTTTAGCGGTTTGTAAGATAAAACTTACAGCTTGGATAGTGAATGTCCGCTTCATGAGAGCAAGTTGATTCGATAGGATAATTTATATAGAGAATAGGATGTTCTGGTTGAATTGCTGAGAAGCATAAGCAAAGTGGAAGTTCGTTTAACATAACCCTCTGCAAAGGCCCTAAAGAAATTTTCTTTAGGGCCTTTGTCTATCTGGCAGCTATCTTTTTCCATTTAAAAAGCCCAGTCTGGGCTTTTAATACAGAAAATGATTCAAGTCTTAATCGCGACGATCGCGTGAACGTTGTTCTTGATGACGTCGGTTGTCATTCCAGCGTTGATTAGAACGATTTTGCTGGACTTTTTTACTGCGTTGATCTGTTACACGTTTACGCTCCAGATCCTGACGACGTTTACGTTCTGCCTCTGTCTGTTTTTGCCGTTGCGTCATGATATTTTTACGTTGCTGTTCATGGCGCTGTCGTTCCAGTTGGCTTTTACGTCGATCCAGCTCTAACTGTCTTTTACGATCCTGCTCCCAATTGCGATGTTGTAATTCCTGTTTACGTCGATCCAGTTCAATGCGTTTGCGTTGCTGTTCATATTCCCAACGTTGCCGCTCATAGCGACGATCTTGTTCATAACGCCGGTCCAGTTCATAGCGACGGTCATAACGCTGATCATAGCGGCCATCATAATAGCCACCATCTTCAGGAAATGCGACGCAGCCTACAGCTAAAAATGCAGTCGCCAAAGACAGAGCTATAATTTTGCTAGCCATAGGCATCCTCCCGATTTGTAATAAAAAATATACTTAAGCTCGCAAAAGTACGTCAAAAATAACCTTTAAACGGTCAATGACATCTTTTATAAATGAGGGTAACGTATCGAGTAGAAGCTATATGTACATTGATATTAAGACTTATATAAGAATATGGTCACTGAAACGCTAATCGTGTAGAAACTATGAAGAATTAAGAGAATAAGGACTAAAAATAATGACTGTGAATCCTCCGGTTCTGAAAAGTGTGATGGAAAAGGGACAAGGGACGGCAGCGCGTATGCTGGACCGCTTACCTGGCATTGCACAGGAAGCATTAGTTAAGGCTCTGGATTATCCTCATGTTTATCCTGATTTAGATCCATTGGTTAAATGCCTGATGGCCATCCAGATAAAACAGGGGCATAGCAGTTTTATCAGTGAGGATCTGGCTCATTCGCGCACATTGTTTGATGCACGCATGAAAGCGATCGCGGCTAAACCAACTACTGTCAAAGTCATCGAAGAGCTGCGCCTGCCTTTGCAAAGTGGCAGCATCTTTGCCCGGCATTATCATCCAGCTCCACAAAAGAAGTTGCCGATGGTGATTTTTTATCATGGCGGTGCATTTATGGTGGGCGGTCTGGACAGCCATGATGAATTCTGTCGCTTGCTGGCAGTACATGCCAAAGTGCAGGTGCTAAGCGTGGCTTATCCGCTGACGCCAGAATTTAGCCCCTTGCAGATGGTACAGGTTTGTGAAGATGCCTTGGCTTGGGCACATCAGCATAGTAAGCAACTAAAAATCTATAAAAATCGTATTGCCGTAGCAGGGGACAGTGCGGGCGGAAATCTGGCTACTGTGGTGGCACAGCGCAGTGCAGGTAAATCTTATGCCGCACGAGCACAGCTTTTGCTTTATCCGGCGGTCGACTTTAAAAGTCGCCATCCTTCTTTTTATGCCTATAAAGATGGACTGGTACTTTCGGAACAGGATATTGATCTGGTGACCTTAATGTATGCCCAAACCCATCAGATTGAACTGGATGATCCGCTGATTTCACCCACCTATGGTGAATTGCAAAACTTGCCGCCAAGTTATGTGATTACTGCACGTCATGATGTCCTGCATGATGAAGGTTCAATCTATGCACATAAACTACGTCAGAATGGCGTGAGTGTTCATTATCATGAATATACCGATCAGGCACATGGTTTTATTAACCTGACGCCGATCTCCCGCCGTGCCAAAAAATATGTGATTGAGATCAGCAAAAATTTCCGCAAATTTTGGGACAAAAATAGTTAAATCCAAGGCTTGAATGTAAAAAGGTGTTTCTCATGAAACACCTTTTTTGTAGATAGGTTTTTATCAGTTCTTATACTTTGCTGCTGATCTGCGCTTCAGGAAAGATCAGATTGAATTTGGGGACATAAAAGCTTTGCAGCAATTTGGCTTTGGAAAAATCTGGAAATATATTCTCGGCATTTTGCCATTCTACTTGCGAGAGTTTGGAGAGGTGACCGCGGAACTGTGGACTAAACTGAAAACGCTGACCTTTCCAGGCTTGCTGAATCTTCAGCATAGATGCTGGAATATGATGACTATTAATATAGAACTGGCGTGCGGATTTGGTTTTCTTCAGCCGAATCGTCATATGCTGGTTCTGATGCTGAATTTGACACAGTACTTCCTGATCCTTTTCCTGCCATTCAAACTGCGCATGTTCTTTGGGAATGCCCCATAAATGCTGACCGTATACCACAGACTCATGGGTAGACACATAAATTTTAGGAATTGAGCTGAGGCGTCGTTTACTAATTAAAGGATGATCCAGAATCAGTAACTCATCATAAGGGCCAATCGGCGAAGCGTGATAACGCACCAATAAGACTTGGACCATACGACCCAGCGGAGAAGGCGCAATACGGAACTGTTTTGCTTGCTCAATAAAGCTTGGGGTCAGCCAATAATTTAAAATAAAACCCTCACCCTGCAAATGCCAAGGTGGAAACTGGTGGATATTTTGCTCCTGTAATAATGCATGCTTCATTCTTATTCTCTTGTCTTTAGTCGGCAGGTCACTGCATTATGAGTTATAAAAGATTAATATATAGTCATTCACAACCATTACTTCTAAGTAGATGAGTTAATAAATGTTAAAGAAATCATTATGTGTCATCGCACTTGCTGCGGTCAGTCTGCCAAGCTTTGCTGAAAATACGATTATTGAGATGAAGACTTCATCTGGAAATATTGAAATTGAACTCTTCAATGACAAAGCACCAATCTCGGCAAAGAACTTCGAAAGCTATGTAAAGAGCAACTTCTATAAGGATACGATTTTTCACCGCGTCATTCCAGGTTTTATGGTGCAGGGTGGTGGCTTTGATGTGAACATGCAGGAAAAAGCCAATACCAAAGCACCCATTAAAAACGAATCATCGAATGGTCTGCAAAATAAACGCGGTACTTTAGCCATGGCGCGTACCAATCAGCCAGATTCTGCCCGAGCACAATTTTTTGTGAACCTGGTCGATAATGATTTCCTGGATCGTTCTGCTAGAAATGCCGGCTATGCGGTATTTGGTAAGGTCATTAAAGGCATGGATATCGTCGATCAGATTGCTAAAGTACCGACCCGAAACTATGGAATGCATCAAAATGTGCCGGTGAACCCTGTAAAAATCACCAGTGTGACGATTAAAGCACCAGTCGTGAAAAACTAGACATAGAATAAAGCAGAAATATTTAATTTATATTTCTGTTTTAAAAATATGTACTTATGTAATGAATTGTATGGAATTGAACCAATTTGGTGCATAAAAATAAAACACTCGTGATTCATGTGCGTTAAAAGCGCTTGCACGTGTAAGAAATTGCCCTATAATGAGCACATACCGACGAGATAGACGGAAACGAACGAAGCAGAATGGCGGAGTTGTTA
>NZ_JAUZUV010000019.1:0-47723 GCF_031844265.1 Acinetobacter sp. RG5
TCTTAAAACCTCATCAGTTTTAAGCTCCAACCCAATCATTTAACGTTTCGTTTCATGCATTGCGTTGGTGTGCTGCGTATTCTATACAGTTTCAAAACGAGCGCAAGGGATTTTCTTAAAAATATCCAAAAAAACCAACCATACGTTTATTTTTTAATCTAAAAGGCTATTTTTAACACTTTTTTTGCGTTTTTCTAGCTAATTCCGCATGAAAAGTTTAAGCAAATGTTAATTTTCTAGCCCTCATCTCATAAAAAAAGATCACCCTAATGGTGATCTTTTTGATTCTTCATCAAAATATTTTAATTTGCCTGCTCAGCCAGCCAAGTCATAAATTTTTGACGCTCAGCTTTAGAAGCCTTTTGCCATAATTGAATCAGCTGCTGATCATTCTGGTCTGCTGACTGAGTATATACAGCTGCCGGTTGATGAACTGGTGTCGCAACTTGAGTCGTCATATCTAATTTTTTAGTCAACACGCGATTTCCAAACCATGGTTTCGCTGCATCTTTAGCGCCCGTCTGCTGGACTAGGAGCTGATTTTTTGCATCATATAGCCCAATAATGGGCTGATTTTTATATTTTTGCGCTGCATCAAAATCTTTAGGCGCCTGAATGAGTGCTAAACGATAAGTTTCGCCATCTTTAAGGCTTGGTGTTTTTACCGTAACCACACCTGACTTTAAAATATCATGTGAATTGTCTGAATGCTGAAAAAATTCGTTATAGCGCACACTGATCGCATTTATACCTGCATCCAAGCTATAAGTCTGATTAGAACGCAATAGACCCGAGTTCACCTCCTGATCATTTACGGCAACAATTTTTATTTCTTCAGGTACTGTGACGGTCACTGCCGACAAAACTGATGTGCTAAACAGAAACACTGCTGCAGTTGCCGCAATACGTAAATCCATATCCTTTACTCATTTTTGGTTGTTTATTAAAAATTAGCCGCACTATGCCGCGTCTAAATGACAATCTTATGACAAAGGCTGGAGCGATACAGCCTGTGTTCTTAGCATTTATTTGGCTAAATATACCCCATCATATTCAAATACAACTCTAAGACATAAAAAAAGAAGCATCAAATTGCTTCTTTTTTTATGATCTAAAATCATTTATGCAAAAGTCTTAAAGCGCTCTGCATCATCCATAAAGGTTTTTTCACCTGCAGGAGCTTCAATCGAACCAAATACCAGTTGAGCGCGAAGTTTCCAGTGAGATGGAATCTCGAAAGTTTGTGCGACTTCTTCATCAATAATTGGATTGTAGTGCTGTAATGAAGCACCAATATTTCTTTCTGCCAAAGCGGTCCAGGTTGCAAACTGTGCAATAGCAGAAGAATGCTCAGACCAGACCGGGAAGTTATCGGCATAAAGTGCAAACTGCTCCTGCATCGACTTCACTACGTTCTGGTCTTCATAAAACAGTGCGGTACCATAACCTGCAGCAAAAGCATTGATCTTGCTATTGGTTGATTCAAATGCATCTGCTGAAACCAGATCACGTAAAGTTTCACGTACAATATGCCAGAAAGTATCATGTGATTGACCAAATAAAATCACCACACGCGAGGTTTGCGAGTTAAAAGATGACGGACTGTGCTTCACCGCATCTTTAATGATTTTCTCAATTTCTGCTTGATCCAGCTCTACATTTTTTCCAATTGAATAAATGCTACGGCGTTGTTTGATTTGATCTAAAAATGCCATGAACCCACCTCTGTATATTTTGGTTATTTGAAAATCGATAAAGTTATATTACGTGCTTTAAGCACCCAAGACAGGTGCATTTCGATAACAATGTGTTTTATTTATAGAACAATCAGATTTAGATCTGAGTAGCGTATTTGTATCTGATTTTATCCGCAGCTTCCATGCTGTCACATATAAAGTGTTCTATAAACTTTTAATCAAATACTTTGAAACGATGCTGATCCGGTTTTTGTAATTTTTCTGCTACTGTTTGTTCAATTGACCCAAAGCAAAGTTGTGCGCGTAACAACCAGTTCTTTTCAATCTGAAAATGCTCTGCGACCCTTTCATCAATCAGTGGATTATAGTGCTGTAAGGATGCCCCTAAGCCAGAATCTGCCAGCGTCGTCCATACGGCAAATTGCGCCATACCGGAAGTTTGTTCCGACCATGCTGGAAAATCCTCACTATTTAATGGCATTTTCTTTTGTAATTGTTGAATCACGGCTTGATCTTCATAAAATAAAACCGTGCCATAGGCCGCAGCACATTGATTCAACTTGATTTCAATTCCTTCGTAAATATGTGCCGGCATATACTGACGCTGCACCTGTTTCACAATTTCCCAGAATTGATGATGAGAATCTGCAAATAACACCACAATGCGCGTAGTTTGAGAATCATAAGCCGAAGGGCAACTGCGCACTGCTTCCTGAATGATTTCGCCAAGATAAGTCTGACTATAATGTACCCGCTTACCGAGTTGATCGATACTACGGCGCTTTTTCAATTGATCGACAAAAGTCAGTTCTAAATCACCATTCAGTTTATTTTTTCTTGAAAATTTAAAATCCTTGGTTATATCGCTTGTTAATACCTGACCAATCTTATTTAGCAATGCCATTTTCTACCCCACAAAAAACAAGCCAAATCAGCTTAGAAAATCCCCTACAATTATAAGGCCTTTATCAAGATGGGCAGATTTAGTGGTGGTTTTACTGTCGGTTTTTACAACACTCAAACCAGCCAAAAACAACAAACTCCGCACTTGGCGGAGTTTATGTGAAGCATTGCACATTATTTATTTTTCAGTTTCAAATAATGCAGCAACAAAAGATTTGGCAGAGAATGGACGCAGGTCATCAATTTTTTCACCGACACCAATAAAGCGAATCGGCACATGAGTACGACTGGCGATATTAAACAGCACCCCACCTTTGGCAGTACCATCAAGCTTGGTAATAGTTAAGCCCGTCAAGCCTACCGCTTCATCAAACATCTCGACCTGATTAATGGCATTCTGGCCAGTACCGGCATCGACCACCAACATGACTTCATGCGGTGCAGTGGCATCAATTTTCTGCATCACACGTTTTACTTTGGTCAATTCCTGCATCAAATGACCTTTGTTATGCAAACGACCTGCTGTGTCTGCAATCAATACATCCACACCTTTGGCACGCGCACTTTCAAAAGCATCGAAAATCACTGAAGCCGAGTCAGCACCATGACCCTGAGCGACAACCGCAATATTATTACGTTCACCCCAGATCTGGAGCTGTTCAGTTGCAGCCGCACGGAAAGTATCGCCTGCTGCCAACATGACGGTCTTGCCTTCACCTTGCAGGCGCTTTGCCAACTTGCCAATGGTAGTCGTTTTACCGACACCATTCACACCAACTACCAGAATCACATAAGGCGATTTATTCGGATCAATGTGTAGCGGTTTTACTCGTGGTGCCAATAAAGCCACCAGTTCTTCCTGAAGCGCTTTATAGAGTGAATGCGAATAGATCAAATCACCACGTGCCGTACGTTCAGTCAGGTTAGCGATAATGGTCTTGGTGGCTTCCACACCGATATCGGCCACCAGAAGCTGCTCTTCGACTTCTTCTAATAATTCATCATCAATTTCTTTACCACCGATCAGGATATTTACCATCCCATCGGCAAGGTTTTTACGGGTTTTGGTTAAACCCACTTTCATACGGCTAAAGAAGCCACCTTTCGCCGCAGAATCTTCATTTTCATTTTCTGTTTCGACAGGTGCAGAAACCACAACGGTTTCGCTTGGCGTTTCTACGATAGGCACATTGACCGCAGGTAAGCTCGGTAATGTGACATCATCATCTCCGATATCAGCATCAATCAAAAATTTGTTTTGCCCATTAGATTGCTGTTGCATGCCGAATCCTTGAAAAGCATTGCGTTAAAAACCCAGATTCTACCATAACTTGCCTGCTTTGCAGCTAGCAATGCAAATGCTGGACAAACATACCAAAAAGCTACAGCTCTCGGTTGCTTTCAAGCACACATTTATTAAAAATAACTCTAAATACAAATGCCTATTTCAGGAGATCTAGTGTTAATCACCTTTTTGACTATCTCCTCTTTCTCGCAAATGATCAGACAGACGCTTTATCCACTCGGTGCAGCGGTATTGTTTAGTCTGAGCTTTAGCCCGGCCCAGGCACAAACCCGAAGCGAATTATCACGGACTACTTTTGAAACCACTTTAAGTAACGGTTTAAAAGTCATCATTCGGGAAGACCATCGTGCGCCCATGGTAATGACACAAATCTGGTACAAAGTCGGCAGCAGCGATGAATCTGGAAATATTCTAGGAGTTTCACATGCACTTGAACATATGATGTTCAAAGGCACCCATAAAGTTCCAAATGACGAATTTACCCGCCTGAGCCGGATTTATGGCGGCAGTATCAATGCAGCTACCTTTACCAATTACACCAATTATTATCAGCTCTATCCTAAAGCCTATTTTCCTATGGCGCTGGAACTTGAGTCTGACCGTATGAGTAATTTACTGCTTCGACAGCAAGACTTCGAGCCAGAAATTAAAGTCGTTATGGAAGAACGGCGCCAACGCACCGATGACAATCCTCGGGCGCAAGCCTTTGAACGGTTTAAATGGATCAGTTATCCGACCAGCCATTATCGCCAACCGGTGATTGGACACATGAAAACCCTGAATAATATTCAGTTGAATGATGTCAAAAAATGGTATCGGGACTGGTACAGTCCGAATAATGCCATTCTGGTGATTGTGGGGAACGTAGAATCTGAAGCTGCTTTGGCTCAGGTACAAAAATATTTTGCTGACATTCCCGCACGCCCAATACCAGCACGCAATGATGTACTGGAGTTTGAGCGTTTGGGTTATCGGCATATGGAAATTAATAGCAGTGTTCAAGTGCCCAATCTGTACATGACCTGGAATGTAAAATCCCTCAGCACTGCAAAAAATCCCCAAGATGCTTATGCCTTGACCATTATTCGCAGTCTTTTGGACAGTGGCATTTCTTCGCGTCTGCAAGACCGATTGGTACGTGATCGTAAAATTCTGACCTCTGTCAGCGTTTCTTATGATCCCTATAATCGCGGCGACAGCCTGTTTGGTATTTCTGCCTTACCTGCACCGGGCATCTCTTTGCAAGAAGCACAACAAGCAATTCAGGATGAAGTGGATTTACTTAAAACTACAGCGATGACTCAACAGGAAGTGGATCGTATCAGTACCCGCTTTATTTCCAATTTGATTTATAGTCAGGATGATATTGCCGGACAAGCCAAAATGATTGGCAATCTGGAGGTCAATGGCTTGAGTTATCGCCTGATGGATGAATTACCGAAACACTTTGAAAGTGTCAGTGTTCAGGATATCCAGCGCGTCGCCAACGCCTATTTTGTGCGTGAGAATCTCAGCACGCTTTATCTCTCACCCGAACAAAACACCCAGCAACGGGGATTATAATGCTTCAGCTTCGTCCATTTTTGCTTATTTCAACTTTAAGTCTTAGCTCGGCTACCCATGCAGAAAACTATCTTAACCCTCAACCTGACCAAAATGACAACCCCAGTCAGTTACAGTCTATCCCTTTACTGCAAAGTTTAAAAAATATTAATCAGCAACGAGAATTTCAGGCGCCTTATATTCATGACCTGAACAATCGCTATAAGGTACGTACACTGTTCGTTGAAACGCAGGATCTTCCCATGGTAGATATCCAACTGACCTTTAATGCCGGTTCGGCCCGTGATCAGGAAATTACCAAAGGTCTATATGGCCTATCCAATATGGCAGCCAAGTTGATGCGTGAAGGAACCGACAAATATAGCGCCAATCAGGTGGCGGAAGTTTTTGACCAAACCGGAGCACAATTCAGCGTACAAGCCTATCGGGATATGTTTGTGGTTCGTCTGCGTACGCTTTCAGACCCGGAAAAACTGGAACCCGCATTGGGCATGCTGATGGAGGTTCTCAAGAATGCATCATTTAAACCATCCAGCATTAATCTGGCTTTAAGCAATACCCAAGTGGGACAAAAACAGCTGCAGGAAAATCCAAGCCGACTCATGGATATCCGTTTTTATCGCGCTTTATATGGTCAGCACCCTTATGCAGAACCAATCAGCGGCACCCAAGGCAGCACCAAGAAAATTAATGCAGAATTATTGAAAAAATTTCGTGATCAGTTTTTGGTGGCGCAAAATATGAATATTGCCATTACTGGCAAACTCAGCCCGAAACAGGCACTCGAACTGTCTGAACGAATTGCCGGCAACTTACCTCAAGGGCAAAAAGCAGAAGCATTGCCACAGCCTGAAATTCAATCTGGTTTTGAAGTGGTACATCTACCCTATAACTCGTCTCAGGCGCATGTCACCTTTGGGCATTTAGGCCCAACCCGCTTTACTGAAGATAAACTGGCTTTAGAAGTCGCCAATCGCATGTTTGGCGGTAGCGGATTTAATGCAGTATTGATGCAGGAACTACGGGTGAAACGTGGTTTTACTTATGGCGCTTATAGTTCATTGAGCTTTAGTCAGGCACCCGGCGTATTCAGCTTTAAGTATTCCACGCGTCAGGATCAACTGCTAGACAGCATTCAGGTCGCACATCAAGCATTTATCCACTTTGTCAGCCAACCTATTGATACTCAGCGTCTGGAAGAAACCAAAGCAGGCATGTTACGTGCTTTTCCTAATAATTACAGCAGTAATGCCACCATTAATGCCCAGCTAGGCAATATGGGTTTTTATAGTGAGCAAACTGATTATTTATCCAGTTATCCAGAACGCTTGGCTAAAATCACAGCGGCAGATGTACAAAATGCAGTGCGCAAGCATTTTCATCCTGATCACTTAACCCTAGTCGTCGTCAACAAAGAACTGGATCAAAATGCCTTGAAAATGCGTTTGGAGCGAAATTTAATGGATGCCAATTATTACTTACCAACAAACCCTATGCCTAAGGCATCTCCACAGAGACCGGCGGAAGCTGACGTGCCCGAAGTGATTCCTGCTGATAAGCCTGCATCAATTTAAGATATTGCCCACGACGGATATGCTGCTGCTCTAATAAAGCGAGTGCCATATCCTGAGTTTGGGGAAGGTTTTGCTGTTTAGACAGTTGCTGAATCTGGGTGACTTGAGCAATGCTCAACGGACGATATAGAGCAAATGCGGCTAAAAGTAGAATGATCGCAATAATAAAAATAACCACACTGTTATAAATCTGTTCCAGTTTGATTCTGCTGAAAAATTGGCTTAGTTTTTCTGTATCTATAGACATACACTACCTCAGGTTAGAGGTAGTGTATGGTCGCAGTTACATAAGTTCAAGTCAGCGCACTGAATATTCATAAGAGCTGAATCCTGCTATTTCGAGGACTAATTCATGATTCTGGTAATAATTGTTGAATACAGCACCAATGCAACAACAAGCAATACCAGTGCAATTGCAAATTTACTTAAACCCGCTTCTGCTTCAGGCGGATGCAGACGATCCTCATCTGCAATGCGGACCAGCTCACCATTATAAAGCTTATAAAACTGCTCACGCTGGTTTTCATCCAGCGCACGGGTAAAGTCGTAGACTTCTTTACGTTGTGCCAGTCCATAATCACCCAGATGGGTATGTTTACTGAATATAGCTTGATCGAGTTTTTTACGATGCAAATCGGCAAGTTCCATAATTTGACCTGCAGTCGGAGGCATATCAAATTTCACACCATCTAAAGTTCTTGTCATCATGCCCTTCTCCTTATTGTTTGCTGTCCATTTACAATGTAGCTTAATAATATTTATAGTTGTGTATAGTTTAATCAGTTAAACTATAACTTAAGTAAACAAATAAAATCGAATAGTTGACTTTTCCATTATTTTGTAATATTAGTTTAACAATACTAATTTATATTTGTATTTAGACTAAATAGTCTATCCTGTAATCATAATTAAAATTAAGGAGTTTTTATATGATACAACAACTCTCTCAACACGATCTGGAACATCTGTACGCAGATGCCGTGAATACCATTCAATCGCAAATGAACTTTGCTGATGCAGTAAAACAGCTTGAAGAAGCCGCTCGTGCTGGCCATGGTAAAGCAGCGCTTTTTTTAGCAGAACTTTATTATCAAGGTTTCCGTGTAGAACGAGATTCACTCAAAGCCCAGTACTGGCAGAACATGGCCACCATGCAAGCATAAAGAAACGTCACCTAGGTGGCGTTTTTTTATGCCCTTTTTTCAATAAGTAGCAATCAATACATATTTTCTTACGAATCCTTGCAAAGCTGAAACAGTAATTTCATATAAAGTTTCTAGAATAGAGCCTGAACTCCAATAGCACTTTATTCTAATGAAACCACGAAAAATTATTCAATTTGATCCGATCTGCAAAAACTTTCTGTTAAAGATCACGATGCTTAAATCTTTGATGAATTGTGGCGAGCTATGGGGCGCATATCACCAAGGCTGGGCGATGATGCGTGACCAGGAAGACTGCATCTTCCCATTCTGGCTCAATCCGCTGGATGCTAAAAATTATGCCCAGCAGCATTGGCCGGATTACATCCCGCGTAAAATCAATTCTGAAGATTTTGAAAATGCATTATTGCCGACCCTGTCGCGACTGAATGTTACGCCAGCCCTGTTCAACACCAATGGAACCAAACTCAAACTGACTGCTGCACAGATGCGTCATCTGTTTTTTTCGCAACAAAGACTGCACATTGCTTAAATAACATGCTATTTATAAAGACTAAAACCTAAACACTTAGAGATGTTCAGGTTGAATACATACTCTAGGATTAATAATAAATTAACCAATAAGGATGATTAAGCATGACCAATGTGGCACAGGTGCTCAGTGAAAAAATGCATCAAGCTATTTATACCATCCGTCCAGATTCTACTGTTTTAGAAGCCATCACCTTGATGGCGGATAAAGGAATCGGGGCGCTTGTGGTAACCCATGAAGACAATGTGGTGGGGATTTTGTCAGAGCGGGATTACACGCGTAAAATCGCGCTGATGCAAAGAACCTCATTCGACACCACTGTTAATGAGATCATGACCTCTAAAGTGATTACCGTAAATACAGCTACTAGCGTAGAAGACTGTTTATCTCTGATGACTGAACGCCACCTACGCCACTTACCCGTGGTCGAACATGAAAAACTGATCGGTCTGATTTCAATTGGGGATTTGGTCAAGGCCGCCATGGATGACCAACGTAAATTGATTGAACAGTTACAGCAATATATCTCAGGTTAAAACATCATCTAGCTTTCTCTAAGGCATTTGAAGATCACTTAAGTGACACCAAGATAAAGTTTTATATCTGATGCATAAAAAATCCCGGTACGTGTATCGGGATTTTTTTATATGAACATTCTGAATAAAATCAGTTTAGACCTAATTTTTCTGCGACGTAATCTGAGTCTTTATCACCACGACCCGATAAGTTCACCACAATTTTGGTATCTTTTGGCAATTTACCCGCTTCACGAATTGCCCAAGCCACCGCATGCGAACTTTCTAGTGCAGGCACAATCCCTTCTACACGGGACAAGGTCATAAATGCATCCAGACATTCCTGATCGGTTGCAGTCGTATACTCAACCCGACCCAAATCTTTAAGCAAGCTATGCTGCGGCCCCACACCCGGATAATCCAGACCAGAAGCAATTGAATGCACTGGCAATGGCTCGCCTTGTTCATCTTCAAGCACATAACAGGCCATCCCATGTAACTGGCTCGGTTTACCTAAAGTCAATGTTGCTGAGTGCTTGTCAGTATCCAGACCATGACCTGCCGGCTCAACGCCTACCAGTTTCACATCTGGTTCATTTAAAAATGCAGTGAATGCGCCCACTGCATTAGAACCGCCACCGACACAGGCAACGACATAATCAGGATTTGCACCAAAACGTTCATTGGCCTGAACTTTAATTTCATCACCAATAATCGACTGAAAATCACGAACCATCATCGGAAATGGATGCGGTCCAACCACCGAACCGATAGCATAGATGTAATTTTTCGGATCTTTCAAATATTCTTCAAAAGCACTGTCGACTGCATCTTTGAGTGTGGCTGTACCGCGAGTCACAGAAATCAGCTTGGCACCCAGAATTTTCATCTTGACGACGTTTGGATGCTCTTTTTCGATATCCACCTGCCCCATATGAATTTCACACGGAATACCCACCAAGGCACATGCAGTTGCCAAAGCAACACCATGCTGGCCGGCACCAGTTTCTGCGATGACTTTGGTCTTGCCCATATATTTGGCCAGTAGTGCTTCACCTAGGCAATGATTAATCTTGTGCGCGCCAGTATGGTTCAGATCTTCACGTTTCAAATAAATCTGGGCTCCACCGAGCTGTTCAGAAAGACGTTTGGCATGAAATAGTGGACTTGGACGACCGACATAATGAGCAAATAGGTCTTTCAATTCATTCTGAAATTCTTTAGTCTGACGAATTTCCTGATAGGCCACATTAATATCATCCATGGCCTGTTTCAGATCGGGTGGAATAAACTGACCGCCATATTGACCAAAAAAACCCTCTTCATTGGGTAAGGCAATACCATTAATTTGATGAGTCATAATCATGCCCGAGATTTTAAATAAAAGATAATGAGTGACTTTATACTAGAATAATTTGTTTTAAATCACTAATAACTCCAACTAAAGTCACTTATAGATAAATGGAATTAACGCGCCAGATATTTAGTCATGTCTTCAATGCCTTTTAATGTCATTGGAAACATATGATTTTCAAATATTTGCTGGATCAGACCAATCGTATGGGTGTAATGCCAGTATTTTTCTTCTTCAGGATTCAGCCAGGCGGTTTTATCAAAATGCTGACGCAGACGCTGCAACCAGACTTGCCCAGCCTCATCATTCATATATTCAACAGAACCACCGACAGAATTCAGCTCATACGGTGCCATACTGGCATCACCGACCACAATCACGCGGTAATCACGGCCATAGGTATTGAACAAATCCCAGGTATTCATGCGTGAACTGGAACGACGGATATTGTCTTTCCAGACATAGTCATAGAGACAGTTATGGAAATAGAAATATTCCAGGGTCTTGAATTCGGTTTTCGCCGCACTGAACAGCTTTTCACACTGCGCAATATGCGCATCCATCGAACCGCCGACATCGAACAGCATTAAAACTTTGATGCGGTTACGACGCTCGGGCACCAGTTGTACATCCAGAATGCCCTGCTTGGCCGTTTCACGAATCGTACCATCAATATCTAGCTCTTCGGCTGCACCCTGACGGGCAAACTTACGCAAACGGCGCAATGCCATCTGCATCTGACGGCTACCCAAAATCTGTTCATCATCCAGATTGCGGTATTGACGCTGCTCCCAGACTTTCACCGCAGAACGCTTACGCCCCGGCCCGCCAATACGCACACCTTCGGGATGATCGCCATAGGCACCAAAGGGTGAAGTGCCACCGGTACCAACCATCTTGTTACCGCCCTGATGTTTTTTATGCTGTTCGCGCAGACGCTCTTCCAGCATTTTCATCAGTTCTTCCAGCGATCCGGCCTTTTTCAGCTCTTCGCGCTGCTCCGGGGTCAGATGCTTCTCGAGCAATTCGAGATCGAACCAGTCTTTGGGCAGCTTATGCACCTGATTTAGCAAGTCATCCAGATCAAAGGTCGCGATACCATCAAAATAGTCTTTCATGGCGCGATCGAACTTGTCGAAATAGCGCTCGTCTTTGACCATTACAGTTTTGGCCAGCTGATAGAACTCGTCCTGATCGGCAAAGACCAGACCTGCAGCAACTGCCTGATTCAGGTCAATCAATTCGCGGGTCGATACCGGTACACCGTATTTGCGTAAGGTATAAAACAGTCGCACAAACATGCGTGTTTCTCCCTTAACGACGTGACATAAATGCTAGACGTTCGAGCAACTGCACATCTTGCTCATTCTTGATTAATGCACCGTACAAAGGTGGAATTGCTTTAGATTTATCAGTATTGCGCAGAATATCTTCCGGCATGTCGTCAGCCATGAGTAGACTGAGCCAGTCGATCAGTTCAGACGTTGAAGGTGGTTTTTTTAAACCCGGAATCTGGCGCAATTTAAAGAAAACCTGTAAGGCTTCATTCACCAGTGTGGTCGAGATATTGGCAAAATGCACATCAATGATTTCACGCATGGTGGCTTCATCTGGGAATTCGATGTAATGGAAGAAGCAACGACGCAGGAAAGCATCTGGCAATTCTTTTTCATTATTTGAGGTAATGATCACGATTGGGCGCTGAGTTGCGGTAATGGTCTCGCCTGTCTCGTACACATAGAACGACATTTTATCGAGTTCATGCAGCAAGTCATTTGGAAACTCGATGTCTGCCTTGTCAATTTCATCAATCAGCAGAACACAGCGTTCTTCACTGGTAAATGCTTCCCACAATTTGCCCGGCTTGATGTAGTTCTTGATGTCATAGACACGGTCATCACCCAACTGGCTATCGCGCAAGCGCGATACTGCATCATATTCATACAGACCTTGCTGTGCTTTGGTAGTAGACTTGATGTGCCAGGTGATCAGTTCCAAACCCAGACTTTCTGCAACTTGCTCAGCCAGTAAAGTCTTACCTGTACCCGGCTCCCCTTTGACCAGCAACGGTTTTTGCAAACTGCGTGCAGCTTTCACCGCAAGTTTTAAACTGTCAGTCGCGATGTACTGATCGGTACCTGAAAATTGTTGAATATCAGCAGACATGATTGAACCTTATTTTTTACTTACAGCGGTGAACTTTTCTCGTGAACACGAATATTGCTTTTGTTCGACACATAAGTCGACCAGCAATAGCCAATCACAGATCCGATCCCAATGACAAATAAAATAAGTGACGCATTAATCCAAACCAGGGATTGCTCTTTGGTCAACACCCCAAATAACAGACCGAAGATCGCAGGTGCAATAGAAGCATTCGCCCCCTCAGATACCGTCGGTGTCAACAGAATGGCAAAGGCTACAATCCACAAAAAACCGCCCATGGGTTTAGGCAGACGCTTGGTTACACCATACCAGCACCATAAAGCAATCAGGCTGCCGAGCAGATAAACTGCAACGGCAATGCTCTGTTCAGGAATTGAGTCTAATACAGCCACATAACCATTCATTTCACAACTCCTGAATTAACATTAAGCACCGCGTAAACCTTCTGGTGCGACCGCATTTGGATCAATCAAGCCTTTTGGTGGCATTTGGAGGAAGAAACCGCGGGTTTCAATAGAATCCATAACATGCAAGACATTGGCACGTGCCAGTTTACGTGATTCGCTTAATTCAAGATGCATGACAAAAGTCGCACGTCCAAATGCTGCCTGTACTGCTTCAGTCAATACACTTAAAGGTTCGAATGTTTCAGCTTCGCTTTCATTCGCAGGACGCGCCACATACAGATACATTTCACTTTTTTTACTGGATTTGTAGATAGACACTTGCATATTTCAAACGACTTTTCTGGAAAAACAACCGCAAGGATACATCAAAAAAAAGACAGAAACATTAGCCACGTCTCATGCATCAGTCGTGATTTTGTATAATTGCTTTTTCTTTAACCAATCCTGTAGCCAATCACTCGCTGACTTTCATCTGGGTAGACAGATAAGATTCATCCTGATGCAATACCTGAATCAGTGGCTGAGTCAATAACTCATAGCGCCAGCCAAGCAGATAATCCGGCAGATCCTGCTCGTCCTTATGGAAAACCACATGCTGATACAAGGCATTCAGCCATTTCTTACGCATCAGGACTTCTTTCGGAATTGAGGTTTCATTGACGACGTTCTGAATAACTGAATCAATTTTTTCACCGATATCTTTGGAAGAATGGCGAATTGGACGTGCCAGACGTAAAGGCCAATTTTCCGGCTCCGGCAGGAATTTCAGTAAATCTAAAATGGTTTTTCCATGCTCACGAACCACATTCGAACGAATGTCTTTCACATGACTCAGCTGGAAATTATTGCGCGGGAACTTTTCCACCAGATCAATCATGCTGGCATTTTTTAAAATAAAACTGCGTGGTTGATTCAGTGCCTTGGCAATCTGATCGCGCCAGACCATCAATTGCTGCAATTGCATCAGCTGACGGCGTGAATGCCGGTAATTGCCGACATCCTGATACAACAAGGCGGTTGGGGTATCTTCGCCAATTTCCTGAGTCAGAAAACGGCAATCTTGCAAGGCAAAATCCAGCAGATCTTTCGAATCCAGATCCTGTTTAATTTTCTCTGACAGTTGCACCAGATAATGCACATCATTGGCAGCATACAGCAACTGTTCGGAACTGAGTGGACGCGCCAGCCAGTCAGAACGGGTCTGGTCTTTTTCGATATCGACTTCCAGCATCTGCTTCAATGCATTTTGATAGCTGACTTGCAGACCATGCCCCAAAAATGACATGCCAACTTGGGTATCAAACACATTACTCAGCGATTTCTTCTGGGTATAGTGATAGATCAGATCGATATCTTCACTACAGGCATGAAAAATATTCTGCTGTGCGTTAAAAATTTTATTAAGGAACTCAGTCAGATCCAGCGTGGTTCCATCCAACAAATAGACCTTGTTGTCTACGTTAATCTGAAAAACACCCAGCTTAGGCCATAAGGTATCAACCTTGATAAACTCGGTATCCAGCCCATACACTGAATTCTGATCCATCAGCTTCAGTACATGAGTTAAGTCGTTTTGATGTTGAATAAATTGAAACATAGAACTGAGTCTAAGATTAGATTCTCGATAGATCCATATTAACTGATCTATAGAATTTTTGTATAAAAAATAACGCCAATTCTGCCCTATTTCCTAAAAAATGGCGCTTACTTATCAGGTTTTATATTCTAATTAATATCTTTTTTATATTAAAACTAACAAGATATTTAAGCTTAACTTACTTCATGCGCATCCGGTTATGTACTGCCTGACTCAAGGTATGACTATCGACATATTCCAGCTCACCACCTTGCGGTACGCCCTGGGCAATTCGGGTCATCTGGATCGGCAAATGTTTACTGGCCTCAACCAGATAATGCGCCGTGGCCTGTCCTTCTACCGTGGCATTGGTCGCCAGAATCACTTCTTTCACCTGACCATTGGCCAAACGATGCAATAAGTAGGGAATACCGATTTCTTCTGGTCCAATACCATCGAGTGGTGACAGATGCCCGCCCAATACATGATATTTACCTCTGAAGCTGCCACTTTGCTCAATCGCCATGACATCTGCAGGTGATTCCACTACACAGAGCAACTCATCATCGCGATCCAGCGAAGTACAGATATTGCAGACTTCATCTTCGGTCAGAGAATGACAGACTGAACATTCATGAATGTGATTGGTGGCTTCAGTCAGTGCATGTGCCAGACCAATAGCACCCTCACGATTTTTCATGATCATATGCAATGCCATACGTTGAGCCGATTTCGGCCCAACGCTTGGCAAAATGCGTAATGCTTGAACGAGTTGATCAAAACGATCACTAAACATTGCGCATTCTTCCTTAGAACATACCTGCAAGACCAGGCGGTAAACCCATACCTGAGTTCGCTGCTTTCATTCTTTCGTCAGATACCACTTCTGCCTGACGTGCTGCATCATTCATTGCTGCTGCAATCAGGTCTTCGATCATGTCTGGATCATCCTGAAGTAATTCAGGATTGATTTCGATACGCTTCACTACGTTACGGCAAGTCATGGTTACTTTCACCAGACCGCCACCCGCCTCGGCATGCACTTCAGTTTGCGCAAGCTCTTCTTTGGCTTTTTTTACGTTGTTTTCAACTTCTTTCTGCATGCGCTGAGCTTGCTGCATCAACATGTTAATGTTCATAAATATCTCCGAACATAAATTTATAAAATTAAATCAGGTCTAAACCGCGACGAATATCCTGGATAATATCACCAATCTCTTCCAAACCAACAGATACGCGAATCAAACCTTCGCGAATACCGGCAGCTTCTTTGGCTTCAGGCGACAATTTACCATGTGTCGTGGTTGCCGGATGGGTAATGGTCGATTTCACATCGCCCAAATTACCGGTAATCGAGATAAACTGGGTATTGTCAATGACAGTCCACGCTTCCTCACGGCCACCTTTGACTTCAAAAGACACAATACCGCCAAAACCGCTCTGCTGTTTTGCTGCCAGTTCATGACCGACATGCTCAGGCAGGCCCGCATAATATACTTTTTCTACTTTTGGATGCTGATTCAAAAAATCAGCCAGTTGCTGAGCACTTGCTGAATGTTCACGCATACGCAAACGTAGTGTCTCCAAGCCTTTCAGGAAGACCCAAGCATTGAATGGGCTCATTGACGGGCCTGTGGTACGCACGTAGCCGAAGATTTCTTCTAGTAACTTGTGATTACCTACGACAGCACCACCCAAGGCGCGGCCCTGACCATCCAGATATTTAGTCGCAGAATACACTACCAGGTCTGCACCAAATTTGATTGGTTGTTGTAACACCGGTGTACAGAAGCTGTTATCAATCGCCAGTAAAGCATCATTGGCATGCGCAATATCAGCGAGTCCCTGTATATCGGCTACTTCCGCTAAAGGATTCGATGGAGATTCAACAAAGAGAATTTTTGTTTCAGGCTTGATGGCATTTTTCCATGCATCAAGATCGGTCAAATCAACGAAATCAACGCTGACGCCAAATTTTGCGACATATTTTTCAAACATGGAAACCGTAGAGCCGAAGACAGCACGTGAACAGATCACATGATCACCCGCTTTTAAAAAAGCCATCATCACTGCCATAATGGCTGCCATACCCGAACTGGTGGCGACGGCGCGCTCTGCACCTTCAAGTGCAGCCAGACGCTTTTCAAACATGGCAACGGTCGGATTGGTAAAGCGAGAATAGATATTGCCCGGCTCCTGGCCTGAGAATTTAGCTGCGGCTTCTGCAGCATTTTCATACACAAAAGACGATGTTAGAAAAATCGGTTCGCCATGCTCACCTTCAAAAGTGCGGGTATGACCGGTACGAATGGCTAAAGTTTCTAATTGGTAAGAAATATCGTCTTGCTGGCTCATCGCTTTACCTCAGCCCTCAGGCTGCCTTTTGTAAAAATTTGCCAACATTTTGAGCGCCTAAGCTATTTCAGGTCAAGGCATAATAAGCGATTATTGCTTAGACTTCGATCAATCCTCCCGCGGATACGGATATTTTATTTACATGATTCAGTTAAAACAAAACTTTCAGCGCCAGCAAAAAAAATTGAAACACCTCAGCACCCGGGTGTTTAATGCCTCCTCACTGATCCTGTCGCAAAAAACCCCTTTTGAATATATTGCCGGCACCGAGTTTTGCAAGATTCGTTATTACGCTTCACCTGAGAAAAAATATAAGGAGCCTCTGGTTTTCATCGCACCGTTAGCCATTAATATGGATATCTATGATCTGTATCCTTATCGCTCTCTGGTCAAGCATTTTCAGCATAGCGGTTTTGATGTCTATCTGGTGGAATGGAAACGCTTTAACTTTAAGCACCGTCACCTGAATTTTTTATCTTTTATCGATGCAGCCATTCCTCAATCCATTGAAACCATCTGCAAGCATTCAGGCAGTCAGTTCATTTCCTTACACGGGTGGAGTATGGCTGGGGTGTTTGTCACGCTCTATACAGCCCTGCATTCGCCTGAACATGTCAAGAATCTGATCGTGGTGGGCAGTCCTATCGACAGTTATGCGTCAGGACGTGTCGGCAAACTTTTTTCTACGACCAATAAACTGATTTCTAAAAATAAGAATTTGCAACAAGCCATTCATCAAGGACTGATCCCGAAGCAATATATTCATACGCCGGGTATTGTAAATGCCTTGGGCTTTAAATTACTTGATCCGATTGGCTGGCTCAAAAGCCAGAAGCAGTTTTTGCTGAATCTGGATCATGTCGAAGATGTCTATGAACATGCCACCATGGGGAATTTCCTGAACAAGATGATCGATTATCCGGGCGGGATTAATCAGGACATGGTTCTGCATTTATGGCTGCAAAATCCTTTAAAATACGGTTCTATCACTTTAGATGGTCGTATTGTTGATCTTAAAAATATCAGCTGCTCCCTATTGGTAGGTGCAGGTCAAACCGACCAGATTGTCACAGAACAGTCAGCTAAGCCTTTGATGGAATTGACAAGTAGCCAGGATAAGACGTTTACTCTTATACCGGGTGGTCATCTTGGACTCATGTCGAACCAGAAAACAGCCAATACATTCTGGCCAAAAATGACGACCTGGCTGGTGCAGCGCTCCACACGTCTTGATGCTTAAAGCAGATTTCTCGCACCAGAAAAATATTAAAAATTATCAATAGATTTAAACATATTCAGAGGGTACAGCATGATTCAATCAGTGGCATTTATCGGCTTAGGTGCAATGGGTTTTCGTATGGCTGCACATTTGCCCAAGCATTTTGATACGGTCTATGTCTGGAACCGCAGCTTTAACAAGGCTGAAGAGCATGCTGCCGAATATGGCACCCAAGCCGTCACACTGGAACAGGCCGTACAGGCAGATGTGATTTTTTCTTGCCTGCCCACCAGCGCTGATGTAGAACAACTTCTGGAAAATTTACCGCTTAAATCCGGTTCAGTCTGGGTCGACTGCACCAGTGGTGTACCAGATTCTGCCCAAAAACTGGCAGCACAACTGGCTGAACATGGGGTAATCTTTCTGGATGCACCGGTCAGTGGCCAAACCGTTGGTGCTGAAAATGGCACTTTAACCGTGATGGTGGGTGGTAATGCAGAGGGCTATGAAAAAGCCCTTCCTGCAATGCAGGCATTTGGCAAGCTGATCAAGCATGTCGGTGAATCTGGCGCAGGTTTTGCAGTGAAGGCCGTAAATAATATGTTAATGGCTGTAAACCTGTGTGCCGTTGCTGAGGGCTTTACTACCTTGAAAGCGCATGGGGTAAACCTGCATGAAGCACTGGATTGTATTAATGCTTCAAGTGGTAAAAGCATGGTGACTGAAACCGTATTGCCACAGCGTATTTTAAACCGCAGTTTTCCTGTAACCTTTGCCCTGCCACTCTTGGCCAAAGATACAGGTATCGCAATCGACCTTGCGCGTGAAGCCAAACTTTCTGCACCTGTGTTATCTTTAACCCAGAATCTGATTCAGGCAGCCAGCGACCTGTCGGATAAAAACAGTGATTTTTCCAGTGCTGTGAAAATGTATGAATCATGGAGTAATATTACCATCGAGTAATATCTCGCCATTGAATAATGATAACGAAACCTCATATTGTGACTATATAGGCAGGCACATATAGTGGTTAACCCAGAGGAAACTCTCATGAAAAAATTTTTTGTTGCAGCAGTGATTGGCTTTGCAACTTTGTTCGGGGCTTCAACATCGGTTCTTGCATCTGAACAAGAGTGCAAAAAATTGAAAAATGATCATGACGTGATTTATGCGTCTAAAGGTTTCTGTTTCAAAGATCCTGAAGCAAAAGCCAAGTTTGGTAATGACAATTGCTATACAACCAAGCCAAAATTCTCGGAAAAAGAGCAACAACGTCTTGACGCGATCAAAGATCGTCAGAAAGAATTGAACTGTAAATAATTCAGTTTAATGACGCTCAAGGAATGTACTTATGACTTATGATGATCAGAATATTTTTGCACGAATTCTACGCGGTGAACTTCCTGCGATAAAAGTGTATGAAGATGACCAGGTTCTTGCATTTATGGACATCATGCCTCAGGCAGAAGGTCATACCCTGGTTGTTCCGAAAACACCGGCGATCACTTTACTGGATCTACCCCCTGAAGCTGCAGCCTATACGATTCAGATCGTACAGAAAGTTGCAAAAGCCATTGAAAAAGGTTTAGGTGTGGACGGTATCGTGCTGATGCAATTATCAGGTGCCGCAGCGGGTCAGACCGTACCACACGTACATTTCCATCTGGTTCCTACCTCTTTGCACAATCTGGGCAAACATGCTGCCCAGATGGGTGATCAGGAAAAAATTAAAGCGCTGGCTGAAAAAATCAAAGCTGCACTTTAAGTTTAACTGAATAAAAAAATGGAGCTTCGGCTCCATTTTTTTATTCTACTTAAAGCATAAAACTTTAGAAATAAATGCGAATCATTAAGATAATAGCAACCAAATTATCTTTAAATACAAAAAATTGAATGTGTAATATTACAAAACTTACAAAATACAACATTTAACAGATTTGAAATATTTCCTTAATCTTACTGTCTTATTTGTAATCGATACTTGGCACCAATAGAGCGGTACATGTTTCAACACATGACTGAAACTTGTTTTAAGACGATGAATAAAAAGTCTTTATTGGAGCAACACATGAAAAAAACGTTATCTGCATTAGCAATTGGGGCAACAATTTTAACACCAGTCATGGCAGCTGCTGCTGACGTTAAAATTTATGGTCGTGCACACGTTTCTTTAGATTATCTGGATGATGGTAAAGACTATAATGAAGTTGCTTTATCATCAAACGCGTCACGCCTTGGCTTTAAAGCTGAACAACAATTAGAAAATGGCATGACGGCTTTTGCTCAAATCGAACAGGAAATTAACTTTGCAAGTGGTTCTGCAAACGATGATGTTGAATTTGCAACTCGCGATACTTTTGTTGGTTTAAAAGGTGATTTCGGTCAAGCGCGTATCGGCCGTTTTGACAGCCCATTCAAAGTAGCACGTGGCCCGGTCAACTTCTTTGGTGATATGGTCGGTGATGTTCGTAACGTCACACGTGCTGGCAACTTGCGTTTTGATGAACGTAATAACAATACCATTGAATATAAATCACCTAAGTTTGGTGGCGGCTTTAATGTTTTAGCAGCACTTTCTTTACACGAAGGTAATAGCCCTGATAGCGTGTCAACGTCTTCACCAAAAACTACTGTAATTGAAACTGTGAATGGTCCAGTAACAGTAGTCGTACCGGGAACCACAACTACTACCAATAAAGATAATCGCGATGATAAAGCATACGACCTCGCCTTAACCTATAAAGAAGGTAAAGTTGATTTTGCTGCTGCCTATGAACATTATGAAGAAGATGCAGGTCGTGGCGAACGCGATGGTTTCCGTATTGCTGGTGCCTACAAAATCACTCCTGAATTCAATCTGGGCGGTTTATACCAATTCCTTCAACATGATAATTCTGAAGCAAACCCAGATGCACAAGTATTTGGTGTAGCAGCTGACTATAAATTTGCACCAAAAACATATCTACGTGGTCAAGTGTTCCAACGTGATGTAGATGCAGATGATGCGAATGCAACATTATTGGCACTTGGTGTTGAACACCGTTTAGACAAAACAGTACGTGTATATGCAAACCTGGCAACTGTACTAAATGATGAAAATTCAAACTTAACACCATGGGCACAAGCGCGTACAAACAACGTAGGCGGTACACGCGGTGAAGATGCAACCGGTCTTTCTCTAGGCATGCGTTACGACTTCTAAGACCAGTCTCCCTCACAAAGTTTAAAAAGAACATGCCTCCAGCATGTTCTTTTTTTGGCGTGTTTTTATCAGTATAAATATGATGAGAAAGATTGTGATACTGATATTCAACTCTTATAAAACCAACCAATTTAGTTTGATTAATTTTATTCTTCATTTTAAAACCAAGCATTTTAATCAGATTAAAAAATAGAAAAAATATTAATCCAACCAAAATAATCTACATTAAAATATATAAATATAAGCATTTTAGTCGGATTTAAAAACCAATAAAATTACATAAAATAATAAAAAATATTTAGAATAAATTTTAACTCATATAAATATATATTTATTATTTTCAAATACTTATAAATATATATTTATTTAAACTGTATCGTCTATTTATTTTTTAGTTACAATAGATTAATAATATATAACAAGTCATATAACAGGCTTAGTCGAATGAGCTTAGTTCCCAAAAATCTAAACCAGAGAGTAGTTAGAGAAATAACTGCCATTTTAATTATCAAGGTTATTTTACTGATGATCATTAAAAATATCTGGTTTGATGCACCTACGATTCCTAAAAATTTTGACAACCAAGTCGCCGAGCGTATCGCCGGCAATCCTTCCCAAATCCAGGAGACACGTTGATGATTTCTGAAAGCGTGGTCGATCTCTCGCGGTTCCAGTTCGCCATGACCGCGATGTATCACTTTATTTTTGTTCCACTGACTTTAGGCTTGGCTTTTTTGCTTGCCATTATGGAAACCACCTATGTGATTTCCGGCAAAGAAATCTATAAAGACATGACCAAGTTCTGGGGAAAACTGTTTGGTATTAACTTTGCCTTAGGGGTAACCACAGGCCTGACCATGGAGTTCCAGTTCGGAACCAACTGGGCTTATTACTCGCATTATGTCGGTGATATTTTTGGTGCACCGCTGGCGATTGAAGGTTTGATGGCCTTCTTCCTTGAATCGACCTTTATTGGCTTGTTCTTCTTTGGCTGGGATCGCCTGTCCAAAGTGCAACATCTGGCAGTGACCTGGCTGGTAGCTTTAGGTTCGAACATGTCTGCGCTGTGGATTCTGATCGCCAATGGCTGGATGCAAAACCCGGTTGGTTCTGTATTCAACTACGAAACCATGCGTATGGAAATGGTGGACTTTGCTGCTCTGATATTTAACCCGGTTGCTCAGGTTAAATTCGTACATACAGTGTCTGCAGGTTATGTCACAGGTGCCATCTTCGTCCTGGCTATTTCAAGTTACTACATGCTGAAAAAACGTGACTTGCCTTTTGCACGCCGTTCTTTTGCCATTGCAGCCATCTTCGGGCTTGCTTCTACACTTTCAGTGATTTTACTGGGTGATGAATCAGGTTATGAGCTGGGCGATGTACAAAAAACCAAACTGGCAGCGATTGAAGCAGAATGGGATACTCACCCTGCACCTGCACCATTTACTTTGTTCGGTATTCCGAATAAGGAAACCATGACTACAGATTATGCAGTGAAAATTCCTTATGTAATGGGTCTGATTGCTACACGTTCTACGACTGAACAAGTTACAGGTATTAAGGACCTGCTGGTTCAGCATGAAGCGCGTATCCGTAATGGTATGGTGGCCTATTCGCAACTGGAAAAATTACGTGCTGGTGATCAGTCTCCAGAACTGAAAACCGCTTTTGAAGAAAGCCAAAAAGACCTCGGTTACGGTCTGCTGCTGAAGAAATACACGCCAAATGTCGTTGATGCCTCTGAAGAGCAAATCAAAGCAGCTGCTAAAGATACCATTCCACACGTACCAAGTCTGTTCTGGGCCTTCCGTGCCATGGTTGCTTCTGGCTTCTTGATGCTACTTCTATTTGCACTGGCAACTTTTGCGGTAGCAAAACGTAATGCTGAAAACAAACCATGGTTATTGAAATTTGCATTATTTGCACTTCCTCTGCCTTGGGTTGCTGCGCAAACTGGCTGGTATGTGGCAGAAGTAGGTCGTCAACCTTGGACCATTGGTGAGGTATTACCGACGCATCTTTCAGCATCAAGCTTAAGTACAGGTGATGTCTGGGGTTCAATCCTTGCATTGGCAGCATTCTATACCGTGTTACTGATTATCGAGATGTATCTGATGATCAAGTTCTCACGTCTTGGCCCAAGCTCACTGCATACCGGTAAATACCATTTTGAAAAGCTTGCAGCTGCAGAGAAGGCAAATGAGGAGACTCACGCATGATCGAATATGAATTATTAAAAATCATTTGGTGGGTGCTGGTCGGCGTATTGCTGATTGGCTTTGCCCTCACCGATGGCTTCGATATGGGCTCCATGGCGATCATGCCATTTGTGGGCAAAAATGATAGCGAGCGCCGTGCAGCGATCAATACCATTGCCCCGCATTGGGACGGTAACCAGGTCTGGTTTATTACTGCCGGCGGTGCTTTGTTCGCTGCCTGGCCAATGGTCTATGCAACCGCCTTCTCTGGCATGTACTGGGCACTGTTGCTGGTACTGTTTGCCCTATTCCTGCGTCCGGTCGGTTTTGACTATCGCTCAAAACTGGAAAATACCAAATGGCGCAATTCATGGGACTGGGGTCTAGCCATTGGTGGTGCAGTGCCTGCATTGGTCTTCGGTGTGGCATTCGGCAACATGTTCCTGGGTGTACCATTTACTTTAGATGAAACTGTACGTTCTACTTATACTGGTAGCTTCTTTGCCCTGCTGAATCCGTTTGCGATTGTCTGTGGTCTGGTCAGTTTATCGATGCTGTGTGCACATGGTGGTGCATGGTTAATGCTGCGTACTGATGGTGACCTACGCCAACGTTCTGCCAAAGCAACACAAATCATGGGACTAGTGTATTTAGCAACTTTCCTGGCAGCCGGTGCATGGTTGTATTTTGGTGGCATTCAGGGCTATACCTTAGTTACACCTTTTGATACCAATGGTGTTGCCAACCCGCTGGCCAAAGAAGTATTGACCAATGCCAATCCAGGCTGGATGAATAACTACTCGACGTATCCAATCACAATGGCTGCTCCAATTGCCGGCATTTTGGGTGGCTTGATCATTGTCTTGGCAGCTAGTAAAAACAAAGCAGGCTTGAGCTTCCTGGGTTCATCTCTGGCTGTCATCGGTGCCATCCTGACTGCTGGTTTTGCCCTGTTTCCTTTCCTGATGCCTTCAAGCATTAACCCGGTTGCAAGTCTGACCATGTGGGATGCGGTATCTAGTAAAAATACCTTAACAGTCATGACCGTTGCTGCATGTATCTTTGTTCCACTGATCCTGATCTATACCACCTGGTGTTACTACAAGATGTGGGGCGTGATTACCAACAAACACATTGAAGATAATTCACATAGCCTGTACTAAGGCTATGTCTTAAGGAGAGACAACTATGTGGTATTTTGCCTGGATTCTGGGTGTACTGATGGCATGTTTTGCCAGTGTGATTGCTGCCATTTACATGGAACAACACCAAGACCTGGATGAGGAATAAAACATGACCGAAGCTGCGCTTGAGAAAACCGTTGTAGACAAGAAACCAAACAAATTTGCGATGATGATTTCCTGCCTATTGGCTTTTCCTCTCGCAGCCGTGTTATTGGTTCATCCTTCTGCAATGCTGGATGCCAACGGTGAATATAGCCATAGTGCCATGATGTATATCATGATTGGTATTTCTGGAGGCTTTGTCCATGGTGTTGGCTTTATGCCGCGCCACTGGTTCTGGAAATGGTTGTTTAGCCCTTTCCTAGCATGGCCTTTAATGATCTGGGGTTATTACACCTGGTTTCTCAGTTAAAGTATGAAATTAAAAAGCCCTCATTTGAGGGCTTTTTAATTTCATACGAATTCTAAAATATTCTTCTTTTTTCTTCTGGCCAAAACAGGATTTTTAAAACAACTTATTTTAAGTATATAAAAAGCCGGAACCAGTCCGACTTTTAGAATGACTTATCGATGAGTATGAATCGACATCACAATGCCCATCCCGGCCAGCATGGAAATCACTGCCGTTCCACCATAACTCATGAGCGGTAATGGATCTCCAGTTACAGGTAAAATCCCGCTCACCATGCCTGAGTTTAAAAATACAAAGAAGAAGAAAGTCAGTCCCATGGCTCCAGCATATAAACGGCCAAAGTTATGAAAGCTGTTTAAACCAATCATCAGACAGCGAATAATAATGGCAGTGAATAAACTAAACAGCAGGAAAACGCCGATAAAACCGAATTCTTCGGCATAAGTCGACATAATAAAGTCAGTATGATGTTCAGGCAGATAACCTAAATGTGATTGGGTACCTTCAGTATAGCCTTTGCCCGTGGAACCACCTGAACCAATCGCAATTTTGGACTGGATGATATTCCAGCCTGCACCCAAGGCATCCGATTCCGGATCAAATAACGTGGTAATACGTTTTTTTTGATACTCTTGTAGCACGAACATCCATGCAGCCGGAGCTGCCACAGCTACCGCCGCTGCTGCACCACCAATCAAACGCCACGACATCCCACTTAAAAATAGAACAAAAATACCAGGAATTACCAAGCCAATGTTCAAGTCAGGCTGAAGTGCCACCAAAACAAATGGTACGCCCAATAGAATCAAAGCCCCGACAATATGCAAAAATTTGGGAGGAAATGGCTTACGTGCAAAATACCATGCCATCATCAAAGGCATGGCAAATTTCATCACCTCACTCGGTTGCATGCTTCCCACCCCTGGCAAGGTAATCCAGCGGGTTGCACCCAAACGTTTTTCACCAATCACAAAGACCAGAAGCAGCATGAAGATCCCGAAGGCATACAGGTATGGACTAATCGCCTGATAGACTTTCGGTGGAATCTGCGCACAGATAAACAGCAGCACAAAACCAATTCCAAAACTGATCGCCTGACGCACCACCATGCCAGAGTCTTCGGATGTCGCGCTATACACCACCATTAAACCCAGGATTGCATTGAGAACTAGAAAGCACAATAACCAGGGATCAAGGTGCAACTTGGTCCATCGAGATGAATCTTGCGGGTTAATACTACGTCCATCACGCAAAGAGTGACGTAAAAACCGATACTGCTGTGAAGGTATCATTGGCCAAAAGGTGAAAAAGAATGATGGCAAAATTATAAGTGAAAGCTATAGCGAATAGATCGCTATAGCCAGATTTATTCTGCTTTTATTTAAATATTATTTGAATATATTTTTAAGCCTGAGCCTGTAAAATCAGCTTGGCCAGTTCCAGATCGTCCGGATAGGTAATTTTAATATTATCGGAACGCCCTTGTACTACACTCACCTGTTCGCCGATATGTTCCAGCGCACTGGCTTCATCAGTAATCGTAGCACCATCTTGCAAAGCCTGCTCAATCGCCCGTTTCAACACACCTAGCTTGGCCATTTGTGGTGTTTGTGCCTGCCATAGCATTGAGCGATCCACTGTTTCCTCAATATCAAAATTGGTTACTACACGCTTAAGTGTATCTCTTACTGGAATCGCCAGAATCGCAGCCTGATCATTTGTAATCGCCGTATTGACTAACTGTTGCAGACAATCCAGACCGACACAGGGACGCGCCGCGTCATGTACCAGCACCCACTCATCTTCAGAAGCGATTTGAGATAAATACGTGAGTGCATTTAACACGGAATTCACCCGCTCGGCACCGCCCAGACAGAAATGGGCTTTCTCTTGACTGGAAAATGGCAGCATTTTTGCCACGTTGTCCTGTGCACCAATCGCCAGGACATAACCCATCAAAGGCAGGTGATTCAGACGAGCCACCGTATGTTCAAGAACAGTTCGCTCTTGAATCATCTGATATTGTTTCAGTTCTGTTTTAGAGAAACGGCTACCGGAACCTGCAGCTGGAAGAATGACCCAAAGTTTAAGGTGTGGTTGGTGCTTCAGCTGACTCATTGGTTCGCAGGTCTACTTTAGAATTAGGATTAAGATAGATCGGTTTATATTGAGTACTGATCGTGCTCATTTGAATAAAAGTTTCGCGTGGCTTAATCAGACCAAGATCTAAACGCGCATGTTCTTCGATGGCTTCAATACCATTCTTCAAATCATAAACTTCTGCTGCCAGAACGCGATTACGCTCTTTTAGCTCATCATTCAATTCCATTTGTTGTTGGATTTTCTGGGTCAGTTGCTGATGATCATGATAACCACCTTCACCAAACCAGTATAAATATTGAAACCCTGCGATCAAAATGATCGCAAGGCCCAACAGTACTTTACTCGCAGTCGAGTCGAATACATTTAACATTGACATAAGTCGCTTAGTTCAAACCTTTGAACTCAGCTTTACCGCGATATGCAGCATTAGTCAATTCTTCAATACGAAGTAATTGATTATATTTCGCTACACGGTCAGAACGGCAAAGTGAACCCGTCTTGATTTGACCCGCTGCTGTACCTACTGCAAGATCAGCAATCGTTGAATCTTCAGTTTCGCCTGAACGGTGTGAAATTACCGTAGAGTAACCATTTTCTTTCGCAAGGTAGATGGCATCTAAAGTTTCAGTCAAGGTACCGATCTGGTTGTATTTAATCAGAATAGAGTTACCCACTTTTTCGTTGATACCACGCTGCAGGATTTTCGGATTCGTTACGAACAAGTCATCACCTACCAACTGGATCTTGTCACCAAGAATTGAAGTCAGGTAAGACCAGCCTTCCCAGTCAGATTCGTCCAGACCATCTTCAATCGAGATAATTGGGTACTGGTTTACAAGACCTGCTAAATAGTCAGAGAACTGGTTGCTTGTGAACGCTTTGTTGCCTTCGCCCGCAAGAATGTATTGACCATTTTTGTAGAATTCTGAAGATGCACAGTCAAGCGCAAGCATGATGTCAGAACCTGCTTTGTAGCCAGTTTGACCAATTGCTTCAAGAATAACCGTAATTGCTTCTTCGTTTGAACGTAAGTTCGGTGCAAAACCACCTTCATCACCTACCGCAGTGTTTAAACCTTTTTTGTTTAAAACTGATTTAAGTGAATGGAAGATTTCAGCACCGGCACGTAGCGCTTCAGAGAATGAAGTGAAGCCTACTGGCTCAATCATAAATTCTTGAATATCGACGTTGTTGTCTGCATGTGAACCACCATTGATGATGTTCATCATTGGTACAGGCATGGTTAGAATCGTTTGACCGCGAAGATCTGCGATGTATTGGAAAAGAGGAATTTTCTTTTCTTCAGCAGCAGCGCGAGCAGCAGCCAAAGACACTGCCAAAGTTGCGTTTGCACCTAGTTTTTCTTTGTTTTCAGTACCGTCAAGCGCGATCATCGTGTTATCGATGTCTTTTTGTTCGAATACTGATTTACCGACCAAAGCGTCACGGATTAACGTATTTATGTTATTTACCGCAGTTTTAACGCCTTTACCTAAGTAACGCGCTTTATCGCCATCACGAAGTTCTAAAGCTTCACGAGAACCAGTTGAAGCACCAGATGGTGCACATGCACGGCCAACTACGCCAGATGCTAAGATTACGTCTGCTTCGATGGTAGGGTTACCACGAGAGTCCAAAATTTCACGTGCACGAATGTCAACGATTTGGCTCATGAACTATTCCTCAGTTGATTAATATGAGCTGCCTATACGGCAGCGCAAGAGTGATAAACTCAGTGTGTATCTAACTTTTCGAAACCTTTAACCAAGGTATCCAATTCTTTTAGCTGTGCCAGGAACGGCTCAAGCTGAGACATGCGCAGCGCACATGGACCATCACACTTGGCTTTTTCCGGATCTGGATGTGCTTCCAAGAACAAGCCTGCAAGACCCGTTGCCATACCCGCACGTGCAAGCGTTGTAATTTGCGCACGACGACCACCGGCAGAATCTGCACGGCCGCCTGGGGTTTGTAAGGCATGGGTTACATCAAAGAACACCGGGACATTCATTTCTTTCATGATGTCGAAGCCCAGCATGTCTACAACCAGATTGTTATAGCCAAATGCCGAACCGCGTTCACAAATGATCAGCTTGTCATTTCCGGCTTCCAGACACTTATGCAAAATATGACGCATTTCGTGTGGAGCCAGGAACTGGGCTTTTTTGATGTTGATGATCGCATCGGTTTTTGCCATTGCTTCAACAAGATCCGTCTGACGGCTTAAGAAAGCTGGCAATTGAATAATGTCTGCCACTTCTGCAACAGGAGCCGCTTGGTACGGCTCATGCACATCGGTGATGATCGGTACATTAAAGTGTTTTTTAATGTCAGCTAACCACTCGAGACCTTTTTCCAGGCCAGGCCCACGGAAAGAGTTCAGGCTTGAACGGTTGGCTTTATCAAAGCTGGCTTTGAACACATAAGGAATGCCCAAACGTGTGCAGATATCGACATAAGTCTCTGCGATTTCAAAAGCCAGGTCTTTAGATTCAAGTACATTCATTCCGCCGAATAATACAAATGGCAAATGATTTGCCATTTGTATATCGCCCAAACGTACAATTTCTTGTGGTTTTAATTGCGACATTTAAACTTCCCTAGTTGTGTCCTACGCACCGATTATTTGGTTTTTTGGTACTGCTTTTTCGCAGCATCAATGAAACCGGCAAACAATGGGTGACCATCGCGTGGCGAGCTGGTAAATTCCGGGTGGAATTGTACTGCAATAAACCAAGGATGTGCAGGAATTTCAACAGTTTCTACCAAATGCTGTACCGGAGAATAACCAGAAATCTTCATGCCTTTTTCTTCCAGCACTGGGATATAACGGTTGTTCATCTCGTAACGGTGACGGTGACGCTCGATGATTTCTTCAGAACCATAAACTTCTGCAGTTTTAGTCCCTGCAACCAGTTCAGATTTTTGCGCGCCTAAACGCATCGTGCCACCCAGATCAGAATCAGCAGAACGTTGCTGAACTTCACCACGCTCATCTAACCATTCAGTAATTAAACCAATCAATGGAGATTTGGTTGAACGGTTAAATTCAGTCGAGGTCGCGTCTGCAATACCAGCAACATTACGTGCGTATTCGATCACAGCCAACTGCATACCCAAGCAAATACCGAGGAACGGCACACCGTTCTCACGTGCGAACTGAATCGCCTTCATTTTGCCTTCAGTACCGCGCTCACCGAAACCACCAGGAACTAGAATCGCATCAGCATCTTTCAATACTTCTGCTACATCTTGGCCTTCAAGCTCTTCAGCGTTTACGTAGTCAATCTGAACTTTCACACGGTTTTGAATACCCGCATGTAAAAGTGCTTCGTTGACAGATTTGTAAGCATCTGGAAGTTCAACGTATTTACCGACCATTGCAACACGTACGGTGTATTCAGGGTTCAGTAATGCTTCTACAACGTTATCCCAATCTGTTAAATCAGCTTCAGGAAGATCGTTATAACCAAAACGTTCACAGATTAAATCATCAACATTTTGTTCGTAGAATGTACGTGGAATCTGGTAGATCGAACGTGCGTCTTTACATACCACAACGGCACGTGCTTCAACGTTGGTAAATAATGCAATCTTACGCGTCGTATCTGCATCTACATCGTACTCTGTACGACAGATGAGAATGTCTGGCTGAATACCAATCGACAGGAGTTCTTTAACAGAGTGCTGTGTTGGTTTGGTTTTTAATTCTGCTGCAGACTTAATGTATGGGAGTAACGTTAAGTGCATTAACATGGTACGTTTATGACCAAGTTCAACCATTAACTGACGTACAGATTCCATGAATGGGAGAGATTCAATGTCACCTACAGTACCGCCGATCTCTACGATCGCAACGTCATAACCTTCGCCTGCACGAAGTACACGCTCTTTGATATTGTCAGTAATGTGTGGAATAACTTGAACAGTACCGCCTAGATAGTCACCACGGCGTTCTTTGTTTAGAACATCCTGGTAAACACGGCCTGATGTGAAGTTATTTAGTTTGGTCATTTTCGCACGACGCAAGAAACGTTCGTAGTAACCCAAGTCTAAGTCTGTTTCAGCACCATCTTCTGTAACAAAAACTTCACCATGCTGGAATGGGCTCATTGTCCCTGGATCGACATTAATGTATGGATCCATTTTTACCATGGTCACTTTTAAACCACGAGCTTCTAAAAGTGCAGCAACAGAAGCAGCTGAAATACCTTTACCTAGTGATGAAACTACACCACCAGTAACGAAAATAAAATGGGTCATTGGGTTTCTCGTACAATCGAGCCTAAATCGGCCTGCAATGTTGCGCAATTTTACTTTACCTTGTACCTAGAAAGCAAAGTCAATCCGCATCAATTCAAAGAACAATAAACAATTGACTATTCTAACAGCAATTCCTATAAAAAATTACAGTAAGTTCATATGATTTCTATCTTGCATTTTGCTGCTATAATAGTGTATCCACTCCACACTTTTATGTTTGATGCAATGATGATGAAGAAACTTTTAATCTCCACCCTAATCCTGACTGGCCTGACATTAACTGCGTGTGTAAAAAAAGAAGCACCAAAAGAAGAAGAGCAAGTAGAAGTTACTCCAGCATCTGAAATCTCGACTCCAGAACCAACGCAATTTGAACCGCTTGAACCTGTAGAGCCAGCGGCAATTGAAGAGGAAGTAGCGCCAACGGTTGAAATTCAACGTGAGCAAACTGAAAACACCACGACTGAAATCCGTCGTGAAATCAAAAAACCAGAAACTACTGAGCCGGCACCAGTGCCTGAAACCCGCGAAGAACCTGCGTCAAAGCCTGCTGCGACCACACCTAAAACCAATTCAAATCCAGAAAACAAGTCTGAGGATGATGCGGTTGCTGACGCAATTGCCGCAGCGATGCCAGCACTTGACTAATTACAGTATCATTCATCAAAAAACCCAGCAGATGCTGGGTTTTTTATTGGAACTTTTTAAGCGGATACTGTTGTCGGTGCACGAGATAAGTGAATCAAATAGTCTGCCATTAGTCGGGTAGCCCAAGATTCGGTTTGCATCAAGCCCTGATAAAAGCCGCAATGACTGCCTTTTTTGGTGGTAATCACCATAATATTAGACATCGCCCGAATTTTTTCTTTATAAGGTTCTAAATTTCGGATGTGACAAACCGGATCATCCTCCGCATTTAAAATCATCAGTGGGATTTTGACACTTTCAAACACATAAATCGGATTGGTTGCCTGAGTATAACTGGCATAATCCGCAAATCCGGCCAGTTCAAAATAAAGTTTTTCAAATTCAGACAGATCTTTAACTTCTAATAACTGTTTCCAGCTTGGGCAGACCTGCCAGGTTTCCTGATAAGGATGAATAAAGCGCTTAATCAGTTTTTTGGCCATGACTTTACTGTAAAACGGATGCACATTGGCAAAACCGGTTTCAGTGTTATAGCCAGGGCATAAGGCAAAAGCCGCTTTGAGTGGGGTTTGTTCACCTTCTTCGCCCAGATAACGCACTAACAATCCCGTACCCGCAGAAGATCCAACCCCATAGAGATCGGACTGAGGAAATCTGTCCTGTATATACAAGAGCTGCTCACGCAAATCCTGAGTTGAACCAAACAGGTTCATTTTAGGCACAGGCATGGGTAAGTCTGCATGACCACGGCGTAAACACAATGCCACACGCCAACCGGTATGTTTATGCAGATCACGAACCAGTTCACGCATCGATTCAGGAGAACCGGTTATCGTATGCAATAAAACAATGGTAGGGGTATTTGCAGGAAGATCCAGTCCATACCAGGCAATACCGGTAATTCCGCCATCTGACATTTTCAGCTGTTCAAGCGCGTCATATTTCAGCTTAATGGTACGTTTTTTAATTAAATCGAAATATAGAATATGTGCGTGTGCATTAGCTAACCACGGCGTAGGGCGATATTTTTGTTGCAGCTGCGGTAAGCGTTCAATGAGTCCCGAAAATACACCATTCGGATTGTAATACAGGGTCGGCTCGTCTGCTCCGCTGAAACGATCCAGATATTCCCTGGAAAGCTGACCCAATTTTTTAAGCAACATTTTCATCTGTCATCCCCCTCTAGTTGTACTAGCTGTGATTTACAAATTTCATGCCGACTTGAATCAATAGTTCGAATTAAGTTTTAGCTTGGAATGATTGCATCCGCTGGCCCATCTGTACAGCCAAGGCCTCAAGTCCGGACTTAGGTCGAATCATGACTTCAAAATCAATCATCTGACCCTCTTCATTAAACTGAATCATGTCAACTCCCTTTAGTTTTTTATCGCCCACATTGGCAGAAAACTCAAGTACGACATTGTTACCATCTTCACTTATAAATTCACGGTGATAAGTGAAGTTTTCAAAGACTTGAATGACATTGGTCAAAATAAAAAATACCAACTGTTTTCCAGGATAAGGCTGAAAAGCCACAGGCGAACGAAATACCACTTCTTCAGCAAGCAGCTCATTCAAGATCGACATATCACGGCTTTCTAGCATCTCATGCCAGCGTGCAATGGATTTTTTGGTATTTTCGATGGTCATTTTGAATTCCTTTTTTGTTATTAAAAAATTAATCTCCCTCACCCCAGCCCTCTCTTGCACTTCGTTTAAAGCAGTACTTTAAACTCGTTCAGGGAGAGGAAGATAACACTTTTTATACCGATTTATCCCTCTCCTTTTAGGAAAGGGTCAGGGAGAGGTTAATAAAGTTTGGCTTTTTAAATTAAATCACCGCCGCCAATTCAGCACCCTGACGGATGGCACGTTTGGCATCCAGCTCACCTGCTTCTTTCGCCCCACCAATCAGATGCACATTTTTACCCGCCGCTTTTAGCTCATCAAACATGGCGGTATAAGATTCCTGACCAGCGCAAATGATCACGTGATCGACTTCTAGTACCGCAGGTTTGTCATTTACGATTATATGTAAGCCCTGATCATCAATTTTTTCATAATTGGCGCCCGCAATCATTTTTACATCACGGTGTTTTAAACCAGTACGATGAATCCAGCCTGTGGTTTTACCCAAACTTGCGCCGACTGAAGCGGCTTTACGTTGCAATAAATAAATTTCACGTTGCGGTTTTTCTACATTTGCAGCTTTTAAGCCACCGACATTTTCATAGTCAGTATCAATACCCCATTCATCATAGAATTTTTCCGGATTGATACTGCCACTTTCTCCTTCATGACTCAGGAATTCGGCTGTATCAAAACCAATACCGCCTGCACCAATAATGGCAACTCGCTGACCCACTGGCTTACGCTCTTTCAGAACATCCAGATAAGACAGTACTTTTGCATGAGCAATGCCCGGAATCTCAAGCTGACGCGGTGTCACGCCTGTTGCCACCACAATGTCATCAAAGTTTGACTGAGCCAGTTCTTCCAGACTCGCCTTATGGTTCAGCTGCAATTTAATACGTGGCTGTAATTCAATCTGGCGTTTGAAATAACGCAAGGTTTCATAAAACTCTTCCTTGCCTGGAATGGTCTTGGCAATATTAAACTGCCCACCAATCTGAGCAGCGGCTTCAAATACCGTCACCTGATGACCGCGATTTGCCGCATATACAGCAAAACTTAAACCTGCAGGACCTGCACCAATCACGGCAATATTTTTTGCCACATTGGTTTCTTTAAAAATGAGCTCTGTTTCATAACAGGCACGTGGATTGACCAGACAGGTGGCAATTTTCATTGAGAAAATATGATCCAGACAGGCCTGATTACAACCAATACAGGTATTGATCTCATCGCTACGACCCTGCTCCGCTTTCAGAACAAACTCCGAATCAGCCAGCATTGGGCGAGCCATAGAAATCATATCAGCATCACCAGATGCCAATACATATTCAGCCATTTCCGGAGTATTAATACGGTTTGAAGTGATTAAAGGAATCTTCACCTGACCTTTCAGCTTACGCGTGACCCAAGTGAAGGCTGCACGTGGCACTTTGGTGGCAATCGTCGGAATACGCGCTTCATGCCAGCCAATGCCAGTATTGATAATGGTCGCACCAGCTTTTTCAATTTCTTTGGCCAACTGGATAACTTCTTCCAGAGTTGAACCGCCTTCGACCAGATCCAGCATAGACAAGCGATAAATAATGATAAAGTTCTCACCGACCATTTCACGGGTACGGCGTACGATTTCAATCGGGAAACGGATGCGGTTTGCATAGCTTCCGCCCCACTCATCATCACGATGGTTGGTACGTGCTGCAATAAACTCGTTAATCAGATAGCCTTCCGAACCCATGATTTCTACACCGTCATAACCGGCATATTGAGCCAGCTTGGCACAATTGGCAAAATCATCAATGGTTTGCTGCACTTCAGCCGAAGTCAAAGCATGCGGTTTGACTGGATTAATCGGTGCCTGAATTGGAGATGGCGCGACATTTTCAGCCTGATAAGAATAACGTCCGGTATGCAGAATCTGCATGGCAATTTTCCCGCCCGCCTCATGTACGGCCTGGGTAATTACCTTATGCTTTTCAGCTTCTTCAAGAGTGTCAAGTTTGGAACCACCATGAAACGTCACCCCATGATCATTTGGTGAAATCCCGCCGGTGACGATTAAAGCGACTCCACCTTTGGCACGCTCTGCATAGAAAGCTGCCATCCGATCATATCCGCCGGGTGCCTCTTCAAGACCAACGTGCATGGAACCCATTAACACGCGGTTTTTAAGCGTGGTAAAACCCAAGTTCAATGGGGCAAGTAAATGCGGATATTTAGACATTTCAACTCCTGAGCGTGCGTTTAGGCTGGCTATTGTTTTAGCAACTGGCAGTTTGATCCCTCAAACTTTCCAGTTTAATGCAACTTGTTGCACTAATTTATATGCCAGAATTGATTTTTATGCAACATGTTGCATAATAATCCTGAGTCACTTTTTTGAGACGCTTATGTCTTTAGCGCATGTTTTATTGACCAGCCTGATTGAAAAGCCCAGCACCGGAATCGAACTGGCCCGCCGTTTTGACCGATCCATGGGCTTCTTCTGGAATGCCACTCATCAGCAGATTTATCGCGAGCTGAATGCCATGCTGCAAAAAGGCTGGATTTCGACGATAGAAGAGGAAGACTCGAATAGCCGCAAAAAAACTTATCAGGTAAAACGTCTGGGCCGGGAAGAACTGGCCAACTGGATGCTACAACAAAGCCCACCGGCACAACTGCGCGAAGAACTAATGGTACGTCTGCGTGCCGAAGCCCAACTTGGTGGCAATAACACCTTGGCAGAACTGGAACGCCATCTGGAACTGCATAAAGAAAAACTGAAAACCTATCAGCAGATTTTTGCCAAAGACTTTGCTCAAGCGGACAAAACTGACCGTACCTTATATATTCATAAAATGATTCTGCAACTGGGGATTGATCAGGAACTGGGTTGGATTTCCTGGCTGGAACAGGTTATTCCGCGACTGCAACAATTTGACGCACAACAATTATAAATACGGAGACACACATGCCCTTTTATCGCATGCCCGATGGTGAACAGCTGTTTGTACGCGAATACGGTCGGGGACAGCCGGTACTGGTACTCTCTGGACTTGGCATGCTGAGCTGGCAATGGAAAGCTTTTCTCTATCCGCATCAGAAAAATTTCCGTTTCATTATTCCAGAATGGCGCGGCTTTGGGGCTTCCAGTCGCTGTAAAATTCCGCCAGATAGGGATGCGATTTCCAGTCACTGGTTGGATATTCAGTCGGTAATTCAACAGCTCAATTTAGATAAATTCATTGTGCTTGCTTACTCTATGGGCGCAACCACAGCAATGCACGGCATACATTATGGCAACTTTTCCAGTCAGATTTCTGCTTATTTACATATCGATCAAACACCTAAAATTCCGGTCGATGATGCTTGGGCTTTTGGACTTTTTGGTCCACGTCATCAGGAATTTATCGACATCCTGCAGCAGCTCTCTGCCCTACTTGCACAATACCAGCAAGTTGAATTGATCCGCGATCTCGACATTTCGGTACGTAAACAAATCGCTGCCCTATGGCTAAAGTTTATTCAGCTACAAAATGAACAAAAATATAGTCTGAAAGCTTTCGCATTTATCCTAAATCAACCTCGCCTGCAAAGCCTGTTATTACCTTCCAGCCGGGTGGATTATATGGCGTGGTATATCAATAATTATTTATATCATCGTGAAGATTACCGCGAGGCTCTAGCTCAGCTTAGCTGTCCGGTGACCTTCTTTAGCGGTGTACAATCCAAGTTGTATCCTTTTGAAGGTCAGCGCCTGATTGCAGAAAGCCTGCCTCATGCCAAACAGATAATTTTCAGCAAGTCTGGCCATACGCCTTTACTGACTGAACCGCTAAAATTTTCCCGAGAACTTGGCATCTTCTTGAAAGAAAATTCGCAATCTAGCGGTTCAGCTACCTAAAGATTCAGGAGACAGAATAATGAAAAAGCTGGTGGTCTTTTCCGGTGCAGGCATGAGCGCCGAAAGTGGCATTAATACTTTTCGTGACAGTGATGGACTTTGGGAACAGCATCGTATAGAAGAAGTCGCCACACCCGAAGCCTGGGCCAAAAACCCACAACTGATACAACGCTTTTATAATGCCCGCCGTAAAAACATTCTGGAAGCACAGCCAAATGCAGCCCATCAGCTGATCGCCAATCTTGAAGCTAACTTTGATGTGCATGTAATCACTCAAAATATTGATGACTTGCATGAACGTGCCGGCAGCTCCAAGGTGATCCATTTACATGGCAATATTCGTCTAGCCAAAAGCTCAGGCCCCGATGCACAAAGCACGACCGAGTTTTATCCAATTGAAGGTGCTGAATTAGATTTAAATCAACACTTTTGTAAGGCAGGCTATCCGTTACGTCCGCATGTGGTCTGGTTTGGCGAAGCCGTGCCCGCGTATGAAGAAGCCCAAGACTGTGTACAGGATGCCGATATTTTTGTGGTGATTGGCACCAGCCTACAGGTTTATCCGGTCGCCGGGTTAATTCATGATATTCCTGCGTACTGTCAGGCCTATTACATCGACCCGAAAGCCGAACAGCAGTATTTGCCTTCACATTTTCACAAGATTACTCAAAACGCGACCGATGGCATGCAAACACTGCTAGGTTTACTGAAATCCGCGAATTAAAATCTTTATGCACTACATTCTCTGATTGACAGTATGCAACAATCAATTTTTAATCAGCTTATCGTTGCAAGAATGGAATTAAACCATGCTGTCTGATCTGGATGACTTTTATTGTTTCGCTCAGGTGGTGGAACATGGCGGCTTTAGTGCAGCCGAACGTGCAACTGATATTCCCAAATCCAAACTTAGCCGCCGGGTGTTTAATCTGGAAGAGCGTCTGGGTGTACGTCTGATTCAGCGCAGTTCGCGTCATTTTGCTGTGACCGATATCGGCATGAATATTTACCGGCATGCCCAAGTCATGCTGAGTGCTGCACAGGCAGCGCATGATCTGGTGGATCATCTGAGTACCGAACCGCGCGGAACCATTAAAGTCAGTTTGCCAGTGTCTATTGCCCAGAATGAACTGGCAAAAATTCTGCCAGATTTTTTAAAGAAATATCCTGAAATTAAAGTCCAGATGATGATCACCAATCGCCGGGTCGATATTATCAATGAAGGCTTTGATCTGGCCTTACGTGTCCGTTCCAGCCTGGATGATGATCCGAATCTGGTGATTCGCCAGTTTGAAAAAATTGAGCAGCACTTATTCGCCAGTCAGGGTTATTTAAACGAATTTGGTGAACTGAAAAACCCTGAGCAACTGGCTGAGCATAAAATCCTGAGTATGGCCGAAGACCATACCGAACAGTTTCTGACCTTACAAAATGAACAGCAGGAACAGAAAAAAATCCGTGTCAGTCCAACCGTCATGGGTTCTGACCTAAATATGCTGGCACAACTGGCCGCGTCAGGCTCAGGCGTCACTTTGTTGCCAGATAACGTGGTCGAGCAGTACGTGGCAAGTGGTGAACTGGTTCGGGTGCTTCCTGACTGGAAAGCACCGCATGGTATTTTCCATGTGGTTTATCCTTCACGTCGCGGCTTATTACCTGCAGTACGGGTCTTTATTGACTATCTGGTCGCTGAATTAAATCAGCGCTAAGTGATATGCTTTTGAGAAAAACTGGACAAAAAAATAGCTCATTCTTGGGGAAAAATGAGCTAGAGAAACTTTCACTACAGCATAGTAAGCGAAAAAAAGGGAACCTATGTATCTGACTCTTAGTTTAATCAGATATAAAATCCTAAACCACTGTTTAATGTAGTGTTTTGTATGTTTTCGTCAGTAAGCACCAGTGAGTTGTAATTTATGTAAGTGGATTATCTTAATAAAGATCATTCAATCAATATTTTAAATTTCCAGATACTGGCCTGTGCCTTCAGGCCAAGGCGACAAGACTTCAAACCCGGTTTCGGTGACATAGACCATATGTTCCCATTGCGCCGACCAGGATTTATCCGTGGTGACTACAGTCCAGCCATCTTTCAGCTCTTTGACGCGGGCTTTTCCCATATTCACCATCGGCTCAATGGTAAACACCATGCCTGGAACCAGTTCAATGCCCTGACCTGGCTGACCGTAATGCAGAATGTTTGGCTGCTCGTGATAGACCTTACCGATGCCGTGACCGCAATATTCGCGCACGATGGAATAGCCTTCACGCTGTGCGACCGTTTGAATCGCATAGCCGATATCACCTAGAGTCGCGCCCGGCTTCACCGCATGAATCCCGGCCACCATGGCTTCATAGGTGGTATTGACCAGTCGCTTGGCTTCTGGAGATGGAGTTCCGACATAGTACATCCGGCTGGTATCACCGAAATAACCGTCTTTAATAATGGCAACATCAATATTGATAATATCGCCATCCTGAAGAACGACTTTTGATGATGGAATGCCGTGACAAACCACTTCATTCGGTGAAATACAGGTGGTTTTAGTATAGCCATAATAGCCAATATTGGCTGGCGTCACCTTTAATGTATTTACAATAAAATCATGACAGAGATCATCCAGATATTCAGTCGTGACACCTGGCTTGACATGCTCCCCGATCATCGCTAAAACCTCTGCAGCCAAACGCCCAGATATCCGCAATTTTTCAACATCTTGCTCAGTTTTAAGACTAATCGCTGGAGCGCGCATATACCTATCCTCACTATGAATCCCTGAATTATAATCCCTTTTTTGCGAAATATGTCGCAGTTGTTGAGTTTCGGCACAGCAATTTTCCTTGAAATAGGAATTTTCACTGCTGTTTATTTGTACAAACAATAACTGACATATTTTGATATCAAGTGCAGATATTTTTTGAGCTTGTAAGGAAAAATATATTTTTCAGCGATTTATCAAACATATATTTCTACCAAGATTTGAATGACTGGTTATATGATTCGCAAACTCACTAGAATCAAGGCTTCCAGCCTTAAAATAAACTCCAAAAAATTGGACATATACACTAAAATCGCTTTCTTTTGTTCTATTGATCTCCCTTTATGACAAGTCTGCGTACCCGGGATATTGTCGCCCTAGGTTTTATGACCTTTGCACTGTTTATTGGTGCGGGCAACATTATCTTCCCACCGATTGTGGCTCAACAAGCCGGTGAACACGTATGGCTCGCTGCTTTAGGTTTCCTTATTACAGCAGTCGGCTTACCCGTGATTACCATTATTGCGTTGTCTCGCGTTGAAGGCTCCATTCAGGCACTAAGCTCGCCTCTGGGCAAAGCAGCCAGTATTTTGCTGACTGTAATCTGTTACTTAGCTGTTGGCCCTTTATTTGCGACGCCACGTACCGCAACCGTTTCTTATGAAATCGGTTTTTCATCTTACTTTGGCAATGAATCTGGCAGTCTGCTCATTTACAGCATCATCTATTTTGCTGTGGTGACCATCGTGTCCTTATATCCCAATAAGATTCTGGATACTGTCGGCTATTTCCTGTCGCCACTTAAAATTATTTCTTTGATCATTTTGGGTGTAGCAGCCGTGATGATTCCTGCCAGCAATCCGCCTGCAGCGATCGATAATTACGTTACCAGTCCAGTGACTGAAGGCTTCGTAAATGGTTATTTAACCATGGATACTTTGGGCGCTTTAGTTTTCGGTATTGTGATTGTCAAAGCCATTACTTCACGTGGTGTAACCGATAAAAAACTGATTACCAAATATGCAGTGAATGCCGGCATTATTTCTGGTATTGGTTTAACTCTGGTGTATTTAAGTCTGTTTAAACTTGGACTAGGTAGCCATGAGATTGCACCAAATGCAGCCAATGGTGCCATTATCCTGCATGCATATGTACAACATGCTTTTGGCGATATGGGTGCTTACTTCCTGTCCGGCATGATTTTTATTGCCTGTATGGTCACTGCAATTGGTCTGACCTGTGCCTGCGCTGAGTATTTTTCCAGCTTGACCAAAATTCCGTACAAGATCTTTGTATTTATTCTGGTGGGCTTCTCACTGGTGATTTCAAATCTGGGTTTAACCAAACTGATCGCTGTTTCGGTTCCAGTCTTAAGTGCGATTTATCCGCCTGCCATTAGCGTCATTATGCTGAGCTTCTGTGCAAACTTCTTCAAGAAACCATCTCATGTGATTGCGCCAGTGACCCTGGTGGCCTTGATCTTTGGTATTTTTGATGGATTAAAAGTCGCTGGTTTTGAATTGCCTGCATTACTGCAAAATTTACCTCTATCAGATCAGAATCTGGCCTGGTTTATCCCGTCCATGATTGTATTGCTGATTACAGCTGTGATTGACCGTATTAGAAACTAAAACTTCTAGGATGTCTGAAAAATCGTATTTTTACCCAAAATCCGGTTTGAGCGTGATCAATAATTGTCAGGTTTTACCCAAACGGACATTTATTGTTTCTTAATAATGACATCAAATCACCGCTGTAAATCTTGATACTAAGATTTTCTATAAAATATGATGTATAGAATTGCACTTTAATTATTTTATTTTTTATATAAATATAAACAAAACTTTAATTTCCTGATTTTAGATACCTATTGTTGCCAACTTAAACCAAGTCCCCCTCCGAGTCATACGCAAGCTTACAAAGTATTGATTAACACTACATATCTTTGGCGTAGAATTTGCATTTTCTATCTGGTCGCATTGATCAAATGATGACTACATCTTATTTCCAAAATTAGTTGGAGGTGAAATCTGAAAATATAATTCTTGCCTAATCAAGTAATTATGTAGTTATACGACTAAAGATGACCATTTTGATTGTAAAAGCCTGCCACAGCAGTTGCAAAGGTCCAAATTAAACAGTACAACTATATATTCAATTCTGACTGATTAAATCTGCTTTAATCTTCAATAACATAAATAAATGGGAGGGATGGAGATGTTATCATTACATTTCAACAAGCAAGTCTTCATTGACGCTCTTAAAGCCAACAACACCAATCTGGTGACATTTATATGCACCACTTTTGCACTCATGCTGACTTTAACCGTCCATTGCTTAATTCAAGGTAATTTAAAACTTGAATACTTCGGCTATGCACTGATTGTCTCAGCTGCGTTTTTCCTATGGGCTGCCATAGACCAGAAATACCGATAATCAAATTTTAAATTAGCCCAGATGGATGATATGGCCAGTCATCCATCTGGTGAAAAAAGTGTTTTAATTTTCAATCATTCCGACATCATTTCAGAATAACTATAAAAAGAAGATTAAAATAATCCCGCAAATGCCCCATAGAGCAAGATCCCCGTTCCGCCCAATTCTGCGACAATTAAACCCAGCATGGCGAAAGTCATTAAACTTCCTGGCAAATGAAACTTACCCAACTGATGCGGCTGTTTAAACTGATTTGTCGTGTCTTGCAGAAAACCATGCAGCATATAAGCGGCAATCGAGAAGCTGAAAAACAGAATATTGATCAGTACGCAAATCAGATTCACCATACTCGGCAACACTGAACAATAGGCCAGCACTGCCAGAATTAAAGTTGCAGGTGCATAAAGCAGGCTGCTGCGATGAGCAATATCGACATAATAATGTGCACGTGACTGAGGCGATTGACGGATCTGCCAGTATTTCCAGACGCCGGTAAACATCCCGATCCACAAGAATATCCCACTAAAAATAATGGCAGTTTTAACGGCCAGCTCAAGTTCTATTAGCTGCATAAGTTTATTCCATGTCTATTATTTTACTGACTTTTAAGTCATGTTTTCCCCAAGCTACCCTGCTAAAAATCTATACAGTAAAAGCTTCATGGGATTATAAAAATCATAGTGTATCGTATGTCTGAATTTGAAACATTGACTCTGCAATGTCAGGACGGCTATCGCTTAAGTGCACGTTTTTATGCAGCTATTTCTGAAACTTACAAACTTCCAGTATTAGTCTGTCCGGCAACTGGCATTACTAAACAGTTTTATCATCAGTTTTGTGTGTGGTTACAAGCGCAAGGCTATGCGGTTATGGTCTTTGATTTCCGGGGGATTGGTGATTCACTACATGGCCCGTTGAAAAATTCAAAAGCCAGTATTGTGCAATGGGGTCAACTGGATATACCGGCCGCAATAGATGCTTTATCAACGCGTACTAATGCAGAAAAAGTGATACTACTTGGACATAGTGCCGGTGGTCAGCTTTTAGGGATCGTACCAAATCATCATAAAGTCGCAAAAGTGGTGGCTGTCTCTGGCTCTACCGGACATGTGAAAGGACTCAAAGGCAAAACCAAGTTACTTGCGCCAGTGATGTTTAATGTCATTTTCCCACTGGCACGCTTCACTAAAGGCTATGGCCCGACTCAAGTGATTGGTATGGGTGAAAACCTGCCTAAAGATGTGGCTCGCGAATGGGCGCAGTTCTGTAGTAAACCGGGTTATGTAATCAACGCGATTGGTAAAAATATTGCACCATCCCATGATTATCATGCTCAAATCACCTGCCCTGTGACTGCAATCTGGTCATCTGATGATGAGATTGCCACCGAAGCCAATGTGAAAGATTTACTACGTTTATATCCAAACGCAAAAACCCAAATAATTGAACTTAAACCTAAAAGTTATGCCTATAAGGCCATTGGTCATATGCTGATGTTTAAAAAATCGCATCAGAATTTATGGCCGGTGATTGAGCAACAATTGGCTGTTTAAATCAGATTTAGATGGTTATTTGCAGGCTGCTGTGTTCTAATACGCTTAGTTTGAGATGAGCCTCTTACAGTATATGGGCTTGACCTATATACGACTAGCCCCTAACCATGGGGCTTTTTATTGTCTGAATATTTTAAAACGTATATAAAAATGGGCTGACGATAACGCCAACCCATGTCTTTCTTTATCGAATTAAATATTATTTTGACTCAATATCATAGACCCAGTTTCGTGCCTGTTTGTCTGTGGTCGTTTCACAAACGTAGTAGTCATGATCCCATGAATCAGGATGGAATATTTCCTTTTTAGTATAGGTGACATTTTTGCCTTTTTCGACGCAGATAAAGCTGTAACCTTGGTCTTTGACTTGCGTTCCGTTGAGAAAACCACCAATACAGAGAAATCGGGATTGTTTAGGCATAAACTTATGTCTACTTATTAATGCTAAAATATATTGTAATTAAAATAACTCATAGTCTAAGTTTTAGGTAATAATAAATTAAAAAAAGAAGTCTATATAAATAGAACATTTTAGATGATAAGCCCTTATGTACAGAACTTATCATATTTCACAACCTAAATATTTTTTTAAATTTATGCAGCCATTGTGAGACTTTGACTTTTAAATTTTTGTAAAAACTCCTTTAAACAATCAGGCTGATCAGCATACTGAGAAATAGATGATACAATTGAGCTATTGTCAAAGCTTAGTTGAACTTTATAGAAATATTGCTTTTCAAGTGATTTAGTTTTTTTCAGCAAATTTCTCTGCTTAAAGCAAATTGGATTTTGTATATTATTTATATCATCAATCAATTTTCTTATATAAGAACACAAAAAGTTAATTAAAAACTTACCTCTAATGTCCTTTATATACTTCCCAAGATCATTATGATTATATTCTTTAATTGCAGCATTATATGAATCTATACTATAAGATAAAGAAATATCTTTATTAAAACATGAATCTATATTTTTTCCAGAAACAAAACTAATTTTATCTAACTCTATCTTTATTGAATTAAGATTTACATCTGCTGAATAATATTTAGGCAATTCCTCATTAAGAACTTTAGCAGATATTCTAGTAGCTCTATATCTTTTATCCACCTCTTTAATTATATCTATATAATCCTTTAACCTAGCAGTATAATTACTTAAAACTACCTCATAATCTTGATAAAAATCATTAAATTTTTTTACATTAAAATGAGCTTCTAATATTTTTCTAAAACAACTTAATGATAAATAAAAATTCTCATAGGAATAACATGGTGTCTCATAAATTCTATGGGGATATACATTATTAAAACCTATACCATAATCCTTATCTACCAAACCAAAACATTTAGATTTTCTATAAGACTCTTGATCTGAATTCTCTAAAATATCTATTAAATCAGTAACATTTTTCTTACCATTACATCTTAAATAATAAATGTTATTACTTTCTAGAAAACTACTACATGGCACGACATAATAAGGTTGATCATTTCCTTCAATACAAACTATAAAATCGTATTCCTCTGAAGCGACTACTCTTGTGAATTCTTGAAAATATTTTGTAGGTAGATTATTAGCACGATTTAATAAATCTTGTGCTACTACTGATATTTCACTCACTATCAGTCTCCTCAACACATTCATGTATATATGTAGTAGAATACTTAAATTTATTGTTAAAAATAAAAGGTGAATGAGTTGTCGCAAAAATAAATTCACATCTATTTGAAGCCATCATATCTGGTAGTAATATTTCCTGCCAATCAACAGATAAGGATAACTCTGGTTCATCAAAAAGAATCCAATAACCAGCTCCTTTTATATTAACTTGTTTTTTTATTTCACTTGATTCATCTTCTAAATTAACATTTGGTAAGTGTGAAAGATACAGTTTAGCGAATAATGAAATAATTTGTTTTTCACCTGAAGATAAGGAAGATAATTTTATATTTTTATATGTTTCATCCTTCCTAATTTTTTCAATTTTAAATATTAGATTTTCTTTATCATATGTAAACCTTTTATTAAATAAATATTTATTGCACACATTTATATATTTAATAATCTCACTTTCAATATATGACTGATTATCATAAATTTCACACATTCTTTTTATTAACTTTAATAAAAATTTATCTTCAGTATGCTTATTGATAAAGATAAATTTTAATTTTAATTTATTATTTTCATCGATCTCTTTACCTACTCTCTGTAGAACCTTAGCAAAATATTCCTCATCCTTATCTGTCCATTTATCAATAGAGTAATCAAAATTATGATCTCCAGAAATAAACTCGTTTAATGCACTACTATTTATTTTATTAAAAGATTTTGTTGCATAATTATTTAGCTTGTCAGTAATTTTATTAAAAAGAGAACTAACATCACTTACCCCAAAACTTAGAATAGCACCTTCTTTTAAGCTAATTTCTTCAGAAAATAAATCAATTGAATCATGTTCGATTCTCCGGTAAGTAGGAAGAAAAATTAATTTATCTGTTAAGAATGATAGTACTTTTTTATCTTGTTCATTATCTTTAATATTATCTAAAAGTATAAATTTTAAGATACCCTTTAATATTGAAAATGTTTCATTACGTGAACCAATAGAATATCTACCTTCTAATTGATATAAAAATCTCTCAGTACTTAAATAATAATATAACCCTACTAAATCATTGTAAGTAAATCTAGACAACCTCTCTATATACCTATCGATTTCATAAGATTCATAGTCAAAACCACTTTCTGATAATAATTTATATAAATATTTTTCTGCCTCAATAATATTACCAATACTAGTTCTAAAATTTCTATTATCCAATATTGCAATAAAGTTAAAATACTCAAATAGAAATTTTTCGAATGCTGAATAACCAATTTTTTTAAAAAATAATTGACCGATATTTTCTATTAAACGAATGTTAGTACTTATTTTTTCACTATTTCTTGATTTATCAAAAATTTTCTTTAAATTTTCTCTATTATTAATTTTTTCTAATTTATTTTTCTCAAATACAATTTCGTCTCTCCCCCTAAATTTTAAAATACATTTATTAAAATCATATTTCTGCAACCCATTAACATCATTTTTTAATGCATAATACATAA
>NZ_JAUZUV010000020.1:0-45274 GCF_031844265.1 Acinetobacter sp. RG5
CCTATGAACTGAAAATTCTTTGGACATACTTTAGCCATAAAACAATGATAATGTCTGTGTAATTATTGATCTTCAGATTTTAAGTCCATCCAATTCCTTCCTAAAACTGTTTCCACTCTTTGTCGTGTGCTCAATATAGAAGACGATTTATGTTCTTACTTTAATTTAACTCAACACAGAGTTTTTTACTTTAGCAAAATTTATCCATAAACTTATGAAAATTTATTTTTAGACTAATGCGAGATGCTCGTAGCAAAATCAAGAGTCGTCGAATACAGTGCTATAGAAATTTATTGAGTTTAAAATTTTGAAAATATTAGGATATATAAATCAATGCCAGTTCTAGCAATCCAGCATAGACTCAGTGGATTTTACTTTTTTTACTATGCGATTGTTGGGGCATTCATGCCTTTTTGGAGTCTGTATCTTGAAGATCAAGGCTTCAATTATCAGGAAATCGGGATTTTATCTTCTATTGCGATTGTTACCCGATTCTTTGCGCCGTTGATCTGGGGTTGGATTGCAGATAAATCCGGTAAACGCATGTTGCTGGTGCGTATTGCCACCTGGATGGAAGCCTGTATCTGGTTCATGATTTTTATTATTCCCAATAGCTTTCAATCTGTAGCTTTACTGATGCTGATTTTCAGTTTCTTTCAGAATGCCATTCTGGCACAGTTTGAAGGCGTGACTTTGTTCTGGCTCGGGGAAAAAAGAGCAGAACTCTATGGCAAAGTACGAAAGTGGGGATCTGTCGGTTTTATTATTGGTGTATTCGGCTTGGGCGCCGTCTTTGAAATTATTAGTATCAGTATGTTGCCAGTGTTGTTGCTGTGTATTTCATTTCTGGCCTTTCTCTGGTCATTTACCATTAAAGAACCCACGACAGCACCTACCGCACAGAAACAGCTCGAACCCTTATGGCCGATATTCAAACGCCCAGTCGTCTATAGCTTTTTCCTGATTGAATTGATTCTGCTATTTTCACACGCGCCGTTTTATAGTTTTTATAGCAATTATCTCAGTCAGGCGGGATTTAGCACCAGCCAGATTGGGCTGCTCTGGTCAGTCGGGGTCATTGCGGAAATCATCATGTTTGCCTATGCGACGTTCTTTCTGACACGCTGGTCATGGCGCCATCTGGTCACGTTATGCTTATTGATGACCGGATTAAGATGGTTCATCGTCGGGGTCTTTCCTGCTTCATTCATGGCACAGTTTTTTGCTCAAACGATTCACGCTTTAAGTTTTGGTTTATTTCATATGATTGCGATGCGAGTGATTTTCCAGAATTTTTCTGCAGGGCAGCAAGGACGTGGACAAGCGCTATATAGCACGATGTGGGGCGTTGGCGTGGCGAGTGGCAGTATTCTGGCTGGGCATTATTGGGATCAAGTCGGCGGCACATCTATTTTTATCACTGCTGCAGTATCGACTTTGCTTGGCTTGTTACTGATTTTCGGATTGCCAAATAAAGTCGAACTGCAAAAACAGGCTTGAAAATATCATCTCAGTATTAAATACGGATTTTGGCGTATTGCCCAAACCACGGTTGTGCCTGTTCCAATTGGGCTGCCAGTTGTAATAGCAGATCCTCACGGGCAAACGGCGCAATAAACTGTGAACCGAGCGGCAGGTTTTGTTCATTCCAGTACAGTGGTACAGACATCGCTGGGAGTCCGGTAATATTGGCCAACTGGGTAAAAGGCACCCATTTTAGATTTTCTTTCACAATCTGGTTTACTAGTTTCCCTTGCGCCACTAAATGCACTTTATTCAGTTTCAATAAACCTTTAAGAATCGGTTTCTGCCAGTTTGGTGTTTTAACCTCACCATTTTTCGGCGCCACTGTCGCCGTTGCAGGCGTTAGATAGAGGTCATAATTATCAAAGAAATGATTCATCTGGGTCACATACTGGCCCCAGTTATTCAGGTTCTGGATATAATCAATCGCGCTGGTTTTGGCCCCAAAAGCCGCCAGTGCTAAAGAGTCCAATTCAAAATCATTTGTTTTAGACGGATAGCCTTTCTGGATTTCATCCAGCATAAATGAAAATTGGCTAAACCAGGTGGTAATAAAATCCTTGGCCAGTTGCATGCCATCAATGGCTGGGCGGTCTTCGACCACCTCATGGCCCAAAGATTCTAGCAATTTGACTGTTTTTTCAATGGCTTTAATGGCATCCTGGGAAACAGGTGTGCCAATCGTAGAATAAGTGCTAAACGCAATTTTCAGTTTTTTTGGCGGTTGCTGAATCACATCCAGATAATGATGCTGTGGACGCTGAATCTTAAACAGTGAACTATGATCTTCACCATGGGTGGCATCCAGCATTGCAGCACTATCCCGTACCGTTTTGGTCAGTACATGCTGAATCGCGGCGCCATGCATGGCTTCACTCATTTGTGGTCCCCAAGGCGTGCGGCCACGACTCGGTTTCAGGCCAAACAGGCCGCAATAGGAAGCGGGGATACGTATCGAGCCGCCACCATCACCAGCACCCGCAATTGGTACAATTCCGGCAGCCACGGCAGAAGCGGAACCACCCGATGAACCGCCGCTATTATGCTGTAAATTCCACGGATTTTTACAGCTGCCCCAGGCATCAGGTTCAGTAATACCTTTAATCCCAAATTCAGGAGTATTGGTGCGTCCAAAGGTCACGATCCCGGCTTTTTCCCAACGATTGACAATCTCGGCATTGGTCTCGGCAATATAACCGATCCGTTTTAAGCCCTGACAACCATAAGAAGTTGGATAACCGGCATATTCCTGAAACAGGTCTTTGACCAGAAAAGGCACACCGGCAAAAGGCCCCGACAGATTTTGCTGGCTCCGTTTCAATGCATGCTCATGCATCGGAATAATAATCGCATTCAGCTCGGGATTGGCAATTGAGCTACGCTCTAGTGCAGCAGATAAAAGTTCACTTGAATGTACTTGTTTATTGGCGACCAGTTCAGCCAGTCCTAAACCGTCATATTGCAGATATTCTTCAAATTTCATTGCCATTCCCTAGTGTTGCTGCTGCTTCAAGGTTGTAGATCATTTGGGTTCAAGATGCAAGCACCACCTGATTGCGCCCACGATGTTTGGCCTGATATAAGGCTTGATCTGCAATATTGATCAGGTTTTGCAAGTCTTGGGCCTGCGGTTCATTTTGATGGGTGATACCTAGACTCACTGTAATATACAGGGGCGAGCCATCTGATTGATGCATCGGGGTTTTTTCCACTAAATCACGAATCCTTTCTGCAATGAGACGTGCTTCTGAGGGTTCGGTATTCCAGAGTAGCAGTACAAATTCTTCTCCACCAATCCGTGCAAACAGATCTTGAGCACGTAAATTGTTACGTACAATCTGCGCAAAGTGTTGCAGGACTTTATCACCGACATGATGGCCAAAATGATCGTTCAGGCGTTTGAAATAATCAATATCCAGCATGATGACTGAAAATTCCATCGTCTTGGCATATTGCAGTAAATATTCACCTTTTTGAAAGAAGAAATGACGATTCATGGTGCGGGTCAGACTGTCGTGATTGGCCAGATACAAGACCCGCTTAAACAGCTCATTGCGGTTTTGGCTGATAATGCACAGAATGAGCGGAGATAAGGCCAGCATAAACAGCCCGATCCGGAGCGAAATATAAATCGTAGAGTCTGCCAAGATGGTGTGATTGGTGGCATAAAACTGTGTCAGGCTGTAATAGGTCAGGATAATCACAAAAGCGTTGATCATGGTCATGGTAAACAGGCGATAGGTCAACGCAGCCCAAATCAGTGCAGCTAGAGGGTAGAGCATTGCGCCGGGGCCTGCAAAAATATTGGTAATGATGACACAGGCCACGACTGAAGATGCAGGTAAAAAATAGCTGAAGTAATTGCGTTTTTGGCGACGGTTTTTAAATAAGTATTGCATGTCTTTTATTCTTGGGAATGCCAAGATTAAAGGGAGAAACACAATATAATTCACCATTTCACCGGTCCACCACAGACCAAAATCAATCCATAAATATTCTTTGGTCATGAATGAATTGGGTAGATTCGGCAAGGTGAGAACTGCAAAAGCCGCACTGGCCAGGCAGCCTGCAAAAGCGAAGATGCCAAATAAATGAACGAAGGTATAACCGGTATTATAGTATTTGTAATTAATCTTGAAATATCGAATAAAAAATATCGAGACAATAGTACTGATCAGATTAGAAAGCGTGAGAAACAGGCTTTGTAATAGGCTGTTTCCGGTGACCAGATCTGCAAACATAAAAGCACTGAATGCGCCGAGCCAACCTCCCATATTATTTAAATGTGGAAAGCGTAAGAACAGGGCTAACAAGGCAGCATTGGCCGGCCACAATAAGGCCAGGTACTCAATCGGTCTGGTTGCGATCCCAATAAAACAACAGACTAAAACAGCGAAAACAATGACAAAATAAGCATAGGTTTCATGATTTAATTGTTGTTCTGTTATTCGAGCTAATTGCAAATTTAAAATCCTATTCAAATTTCTAAGTGTGAATGATCACTTTGTTCAGCAACTAAGTTTGACCCAAAATATAATTTTATTGTTTGATTAATCTGTTATTAATACGAACTATTAAGATTCTTATATACGAAATATATACAAAAAAAGTCAGAAAAGAAATCCACGTTTTTAAACAATGTGATAAATAATTTCTGACTCTGTATTGAAATTGCGTTAGAGCGGGACACGATCCCAAAAAATATGATAATTTAGAATCAATTGTTAACAAGATGCCGGTAAATATGAAAAAAATATGTCTTAGCCTTATCTTACTCATGAGCTCACCCTGGCTAATGGCGACAGAAAATAAAAAACCAGCGAATGCTCCTGCTAAAGCTGCTGAAATCCCAAATACATTTACCGTGAAAACCCGTCCGGAAATTGTCGGATTGTGGGGAATGGAAATCCCGAATAATAAAAAATGTATCGAATATTATAATTTTAAAGGCAATAATAATGTGGTGATTAAAAGTGGCGACGAGTGGACGTCAGGGCTGTATGACTATCAGCCTGCACAGGATCCGACTGTTCAGATTCCAGCACTGATTCTTCAGGTTAAATATGATAATAATGAAAAAGACTGCTCAGGCAATCAAGTGGATCAATCCGGTGAAATTTCCCAGTATTTTGTGAAATGGCAAAATCCGTACACGATTAATTTCTGTGCCAATGACAAGGCCGAGCAATGCTTTGCGGTACTCAGACGTGTATTACCATAAATGAGTCATCAACATAAAAAAACCGCTGAATTTCAGCGGTTTTTTTATAAGCTTAAAGCTTATTGAGCTTTGTCTTCAGCACCTTCTAGCTGTTTCAACAAATGTTTTTCCAGATAATGAATGTCCATCGCCTGTTTGCAGAAGTTTTTATCCTGAAGGATTAAATCTTTGTGCAAAGGAATGTTGGTTTTAACACCAGTCAAAATCATTTCTTCCAAGGCATTTCTCATGCGAGAAATAGACGTCTCACGGTCCTTGCCATGCGAAATCAGTTTGGCGATCATCGAGTCATAATACGGCGGAATGCTATAGCCTGGGTAGATGTGCGAGTCTAAGCGGATACCTGCGCCGCCTGGTGCATAGAAGCTCTCAATCTTGCCGGGTGAAGGCAAGAAGGTTGATGGATCTTCTGCGTTAATACGGCATTCAATCGCATGTCCTAAAACCTTGACATCTTCTTGCTGAATATCCAGACCTAAGCCACCAGCAATACGCAATTGCTGTTCGATAATATCGATCCCCGTGACCATTTCAGTCACCGGATGCTCAACCTGAACACGCGTATTCATTTCAATGAAGAAGAACTCATCATCTTCAAACAGGAATTCGAATGTACCTGCACCACGATATTGCATCAGCTTACATGCATTCACACAGGCTTCTAGAATATCGGCACGTGCTTGCTCTGGTAGATTCGGTGCTGGCGCTTCTTCCAGTACTTTTTGATGGCGACGCTGTAGCGAGCAGTCACGATCATAGAGATGAATCGCATGGCCATTACCATCAGCCAGTATCTGTACTTCAACGTGACGTGGTTTTTGCAGGAAACGCTCCATATAGACCGTATCATCACCAAACCACATTTCCGCATCACGCTGTGCAGCCTGAACAGATTCCAGCAGGGTGTCGACATTTTCGACGATACGCATACCACGACCACCACCACCAGAAGCAGCTTTGACAATCAGCGGGAAACCGATCTCTTTCGCTTCAGCGAGTGCATTGTGAATGGTTACGGCATGGTCGCAGCCCGGTACAGTTGGTACACCCGCTTTTTTCATGGCAATAATGGCAGAAACCTTGTTCCCCATTAAACGAATATGTTCTGGACGTGGACCGATAAAGATAAAACCAGAATTTTCTACGATTTCAGCAAATTCAGCATTTTCAGCGAGAAAACCATAACCAGGATGGATGGCATCTGCGCCAGTAATTTCAGCAGCTGTAATAATCGCAGGAATATTCAGGTAGCTGTCACTGCTCGCACCAGGGCCGATACATACTGCTTCATCACAGAAACGTAAGTGCATCAGGTCCTTGTCTGCGTCAGAATAGACACCTACAGTTTTGATCCCTAAAGTTCTGCAAGCACGGGTGATGCGTAACGCAATTTCACCACGGTTTGCAATTAAAACTTTTTGCAACATTATAAATCCCCGGGGTGATTAAGCGCGGTAGCGGAAAAGTGGTTGGCCGAATTGAATCACATCACCATTTTTCACCAGAATTTCTTCGATCACACCACTTTGAGTTGCTTCAATCGGGTTCATGATTTTCATGGCTTCGATAATACCTAAGGTATCACCAGCAGAAACGGTTTGACCCACTTTGACAAATGTCGCTTCGCCTGGGCTTGGTGCCGCATAGAACACGCCGACCATTGGTGAAGTTTCAACTGCGCCACGAGGAGATTTTGCTGCTGGCGCTTCGGCTGCTGGTGCAGGCATAGCAGGAACAGCTGCTGCAACCACTGGATTACGACGAGTTAATGCAATCGACTGATCGCCTTCTTTAACTTCGATCGCCTGTAAGTCAGATTCAATCATCAAGTCGATGAGTTTCTTGATTTTACGGATATCCATGAGACAGTATTCCTAATTAAGATTGTGTAGAAGGTTGTATTTTTTCAATGATATAGTCGAGGGCAGCAGCATAGCCTTTTGCACCTAGACCACAAATCACGCCGATGGCTTTATCGGACAAGTACGAATGATGTCGGAATGCCTCACGTGCATGCACATTAGACAGATGGACTTCAATGAAAGGAATGGCAACGCCAAGAAGGGCATCGCGAACCGCAACAGAGGTATGAGTCAATGCTGCCGGATTAATAATGATATATTGAACGCCGTCTTGCTGAGCTTGATGAATTCGGTCAACAATGGCACCTTCCCAGTTGCTTTGGAACGTTTCGAGTTGTAATGTGGCCTTTTGAGCCTGAGTAATCAGTTGCTGGTTAATATCGTCAAGACTAAGGTGACCATAAACTTCCGGTTCGCGCTTCCCAAGCAAGTTTAAATTCGGTCCATGAATAACCAAAATGGTCGAACTCATCCAGCATGCTCCAATTAAAAAGTATCGGGGTTTGTTTGCAAGATGTCTGCAAACTCTGCTTATTATTGCATGATTTTCTACATTACTATTTATAATTTCTTTGAATTAACGTAGAAAGCATATAGCAAACAGTGGCGCTATAATGAAAACTTTGCAGAGATTTGGCAATGTTAAAAAATTACAATTCGCTGGGTATTCAGATTATTTTCATTGTAAACCCAATTGGCAAAAACAGTTAATATCCTTTATGTAACTGTATCTTCATGTTAACGCTAAATTCTTCCTTTTAGTGATATTTTTAGTTTTGAGCAAGAGTTGTCTGGCTGATTTTACCGCAATGTTCGACTTCTAGAGCATAGAAAACTCTTTACATTCTGACTTTAGAGTTGTGCTGATTATCCTCTTTATATATAAGCTATCGACCGATTCTCAAAACGTGATGAAAATTTAAAAATATAAGATAAGACAATATGTTAATGATATTTTTTCTTATTTTACTTGGGTTTTCCTCGGTCTATTTTTCCAATAGACTGGAATTAGTTACATCACTTTAACTTCAAGCATCCATGATAAGTGCTGTGCAAAAATGTACTTCATCTTCCAGATATAAAGGTTGAATCTCAGCAGGTTTAAGCTAAAACGCTCGACTTATATGCTTCGCCTGTATAGATGGACGAAATGACGAATGTGTTCATCTTTATCTCCTTTACACGGTTAAGATAGGATTCACCTAACGCATAGATAGTGGCAAAAACACATACATTTGTTGCTATTTTGCGCGTCATCATCTTTGCAGAAAAGTTTAAAAGTGGGAAGGGGCGTAAAGATTGAGCCAAATAGGTCTGATTGAAGCGGAATACGGGCTTAAAGCAAAATTTCTCTAAACTCACCGCATCTAAATTAACTTCTTGAGCTAATCTTTATATAATCATGCGATTCATCTCAAACAAGACTTTCTATGACACCTGCATGCAAACTATTAAAAGCCAATAAAATCGAATACAGCATTCATGAATATGAACATGATGCCAATGCCAAAAGTTTCGGGCTAGAAGCTGCTGAAAAATTAGGACTTTCGGTAGAAGAAGTCTTTAAAACTTTATTGGTCACGGATGATAAAGAGTATTTTGTTGCCATATTGCCGGTACATCATCAACTCAATCTGAAAAAAGTAGCCCAGGCTGTGGGATGTAAAAAACTCCAGATGGCAGATCCTAAACATGCAGAACGTTTGACCGGTTATCTGGTTGGCGGAATTAGTCCCATTGGCCAAAAGAAACGTTTAAAAACAGTGATTTGTAGTAGTGCAAATCGACTTGAAAAAATGTATGTAAGCGGTGGAAAAAGGGGACTTGATATTGGATTAAAACCGGCTGATCTTGCCAAAGTGCTCAATGCACAGTTCGTCGATGTGCTGGATACATAAAATCAAAGTACGATGATCACCTAAATTCATAGAACCTGAAGTAATAAATTTAAAATAGCTGCATATTTTTTGGTCGGAAATAACAGTAAATCATTTTATACGTTTGTATATTAGATAAGTTAAAACACAGCCTGGCTGTGTACACAACAAGGAATGAAAACAAAAATATAAATTATTATGCGGAGCATAATGGATGAAAATTCAAAATAAAAAATGGCCACGGTTCTGTCTGACATTATCTGCGATGGCGATGCTATCTGCGTTGCCAAGTGTACAGGCCGCTTCTGCGCCTTCAGCTGTACCTGCCAATTCACAGCAGGTTTTCTTTGTCGGAAATAATTGGGATGGCACGGTAACCGTGATTCGTCCATCGGGTGATTTTGGCAAAATTGGCGTCATTAACATGATTCCTGATCGTAAAGAGCGCCTTAAAGAAATTCACCTGAATCCAATCAAACTGATTGCTTATACTTATATTCAGGCCACAGCCGGTGAAGGCAATGACCAGCTGGTGGATGATATGTACTCGACACCAGATGGACAGTCAGTCGTTGCATCACGCCCAAGTTTCGCCGATGTGGTATCAATTAATATCAAAACCGGCAAGATTAACTGGCGGACGCCTGTAGAAGGCTTCCGTGCTGACCATATGGCGGTATCACCAGATGGGCAACGAGTCGCCGTATCTGCATCTTCAGGAAATGTGGTGCATGTATTGGATATCCATACCGGTAAAGAGTTAGGCCGTTTCAGCACTGGCGATAAACCGCATGAAAACATTTACTTCGATGGCGGCAACAAGATCCTGAACTCTGCCATCGGCAATGTTGAAACCTCGATGGATGCACAGTGGCAAGACTTTACTAAAGGTAAGCGTTTTATCACTATCGCAGATGCCAATACGCATCAGGTGATAGGAAAAATCGATTTCAGGCCTGCATTGGATGCATTTGATCGAAAAGATTTGTCCAACTCAGTACGACCAATGGTATTTAGTAAGGATGAAACCAAACTGTATGCCCAGGTTTCATTTTTTAATGGGCTGATTGAGTACGATCTGAATCAGAACAAGATTAGCCGGATCGGACAGCTGCCTGGCAGTGACAGTATTCCGAAAGACCGGACAAAATGGGTGAATGATTCGCGTCATCATGGCCTATCAATCAGTGCTGATGGTGAAAAGCTCTGTGTCGCCGGTACCATGGATAACTACGCTACGATTGTAGATCGCAAAACACTGACAGCCGGGAAACTGATTTCTGCAGGTAAACCTTATTGGGCAACGCGAAGCCCGGATGGTCGTAGCTGTGTAATTTCAGAAAGTGAAACAGATGTAGTCACAGTGATTGATTTTGCCACAGGCAATAAAGTGCTGAGTGTACCGGTAGGAAATCATCCACAACGCGTTCGGATTGGTTATGCACCAGCAGACTGGTCAACGCCGTAGTCAATCGTCGATTAGCGAAAAAGACAGCTTTTTGATAAAGGTTGTCTTTGTTGAGCTGAGGACATAAAAATGAATGATAAAACAATTCTGTTCTATGTAATGATCGGATTGCTCTTGTTGGGGACTTTAGTGGGTATTGGTTATCAGGTACGACAAGAAATCTATCGGACGAATTTTACTGATCAGACCCATTCTGATCCGGTCCTGCCAGTTGAAAAATCGGCAAGCTATATATCTGTTAACTCTCCTGAGAATAGTCAAACTACGAAGAAGAAACAGAACGATACGGTTGCAAAGCAAAGCGAATTATCAAAACAACAAGAACAGTTATATCTGGACTTTACTCAGATCATTAACGCTTTAAGTGAGGGACAACGACCAAATCCTCAACAAGTCAGTTTGTTGATCAGTCAGCAGCAAAAACTGGTAGAGGCCCAACTGGTGAGCAAGGCCGAAGCGAAAGCACAAATTGAGTTTCTGATTAAAGTTCTGCCTGAAATGGATCATGAATTGCATCGGGCGTTGCGAGTATTAGAACAAACTCGAACTTGACGAATTAGATCCAGCTGTATCTTTCATTATTCTCAGTCTGAAAATTGCTCTCATAAAAAAAAGCCCAAAATATGATTTGGGCCTTTAAATACATACTTTAAAAAGCTAAGTATCTTTATAAACAGTTCGCAGGCTTGGGTACACCAGCCAAACGGCTTAAGTGACGGGCAACTAGACCAGTATTAAACTTTTCCTGAAGCATGGCATTATTGATATCGGCACTGACAGTTTTCATTAAGAATTTAATCAGTGGACGTGTTGCTGGTGAATGACCAAATTGTTGATAGAACTGACGTACCGCTTGCAGAATTTCAAAATGCCAAGGAGTTAAGCTCAGTTCTAGACTATCGGCCAACACTTGAGCAACGTCTTCATTCCAGATGGTATAGTCAACCAGATGGCCATCTTGATCCAATTCTAAATTCATATCTAACTCATTCATTATTTCATTGAAATGCAGCGATTAAACTCGAGGCAAAGATCTGCAAAATCCGCATAATTCAACAGATTTATCTGATCAGGCAAAGGCTGTACTAATAACTCCGCATCATTTTTCAGTATGTGAATTTTCGGCAAGCTTTGAAGAAATGAATGCTCTAGCAGCAAAACCGCTTCACCCATCAGCACGACCTGATCACCCATTGTATAAGTTTGAGCCAGTTGCTCTAGGATCTGCGCTGTTGCCGAATAGCTGGATTGGATCAGATAAAGTGTGTGATTTGACATTTTTATATCCTTGTTCCTTACCAATACATCACATGATCAAAGCTTTGAATAAATTCAGAATTAAGCTCAATAAATTCGATTTCTTGTTCGCTCTGTGCCACAAATGAGGAATGCTGGTTTTTTTTCTCAATCAGAATCGGAGTGAGATCATAAAACTCGAAACTGTCGACCATATTTGATGCCAGTTTGAATGCATGATGCACCTGGTCAAATTGCAGGGCTGAATGCAGCAAACTGAGGGCAGCACTTTGTAGCAGGACTTTAACTTCTGCGCCAAAAGTTGCCAGGACCATCGTAGCCGATAGGCTTTCATGCACCTGCAGACTGGTCAGATTGGCTTGGGTTAATATAACAAGTACAGATTTCACACAAGATTCCTTGGAAAAGCAACACATTCTAAAAAATGAAACATCTAGAATTGAATGAGACGTTGTGAGGACTGAACAGCATCGGCAAGTTCACCTAAACCGACCAATTCAAAGGCATCTGCCAGATTATGCTGCTGAATATTGTGACGTCGAGCATTGTCCAGATCTGTAATTCCACGTGCCAATGCTGCACTTACACAGACCGGGAGGCGAATCTGTAGCGCTTGCCATGCATGTGTAAGATGACGTTGATCGTCGGGTACCCATTGCAGTGCATTTGCGACCGATACGCCGTCCTGATAGAAGAATACACGGAATGCTTCCTGTTTATCTTGCAAGGCCTGAGCCAAACCCAGGGCATGCCAGGCATAAATGGAAGTCGGTGCGGAGGTAACAAGAATTAAGGTGCTCATCGAAATTCACTACAGGCTTGATCAATAGCAACAGATTGATCTTGGCTTCATCAGAAAGTAGGTAGTATAAATGATTTTAGTGACGGGTGGATTAGGCTTTTTAGGCTCACATATTGCTTTAAGTCTGTTAGCACAAGGACTAGAGGTCATTGTGGTCGATAATTTGGCCAATGCTAACTTACAGACTCTGGAGCGCCTCGAATTTATTTCTGGTATGTATGTACCTTTTATCAAAATTGATATTCGCAATACGCCAGCATTGAACAAAGTCTTTGAGCAGCATTCGATTCAGGCTGTGGTGCATACCGCAAGTTTTAAATCACTGGAAGAATCAGTATTAAAACCACTTGAATATTATAATGATAATGTTAGCTGTATTATGAGTCTCATGCGTGCCATGCAGCGTACCGGCGTGCGTCATCTGGTACATTTATCCAGTCTGGCGGTATATGGACAATCTGGCACAGATTTAAGCGAAGATCTGCCTTTTAACTATACCTATCCGAATCCCTATATCAAATCGCAACAGATGGTTGAGGAAATTATCCGGGATACTGCCAAAACTGATAATGAATGGCGGATTGCGATCCTGCGTCTATCCAATATCGCCGGTGCCTTTGAACACGGTGTGCTGGGAGAAGCAGTGCCACCTTTACCAAAAAATATTTTGCCTTTGGCGATGCAGGTCGCTGCACAGCAACGTGAATATCTGGAATTACGCCGTCAGGCCCATACTGCGGATGGCACAGTAGAGCGCAGTTTTCTCCATGTCGCAGACTGTTGTGATGCCGTGATCAAGTCTTTGCAATGGCTGTCACAACAGCAGGAATTAAAATGTGAAGCTTTTAATATTGCCGGTGAATTGATTTCCATACAGGATTTGCTAGATCAACTGGCTGAAGTGACTCAGTCTGCAATCAAAACCATGGATGCTTTGCCATATCCGCATGCCGAAATGGATCAATTGGGGGCGAACATCGAAAAAGCGCGGAATATCCTGCATTGGCAACCTCAGCGTTCACTCAGAAAGATGCTTGAGGATGAATGGTTGTTTTATCAGAATATGCTCAGAGGGCAGTAATTAAGAGTGTTTAGCTAATATTTGATAATAATTATCATTTACATGATTGCTGTAATCAATTACTTTAAATAAATAGATTAAATCATTGATATAGAAATTCCTAAGATCAGTAACAGGCAAGAAGAATTGAGGTTGAACATGCAAACACGTATTGAACATGACACGATGGGAGAAGTGGCTGTACCGAGCGAGGCTTTATGGGGCGCTCAGACTCAGCGTAGCTTGCAAAATTTCAAAATTGGAAATGAGCGTTTGCCTCGGCCAATGATTCGTGCCATGGGACTCGTCAAAAAAGCTGCCGCCTTGACCAATGCCGAGCTGAATCAGATTCCCCAAGAACTGTCACACTATATCGTGGATGCGGCAGATGAAGTCATCAGCGGGAAATGGGACAGTCAATTTCCATTGGTGGTCTGGCAAACCGGTTCAGGTACGCAAAGTAATATGAACTGTAATGAGGTGATTGCCAATATTGCCAACCAGAAATTGGGCAATCATTTAGGGGCACAAAAACCGGTTCATCCAAATGATCATGTCAACCGTGCCCAATCTACCAATGATTCATTTCCAACTGCGATTCATGTGGCTGCGAGCTTGCAGATCAATGAACTGTTAATTCCGGCAGTCACACGCTTGCGCGATACTTTATATGCCAAATCTCAGGATTTTGCCGATATTGTAAAAATTGGCCGGACTCATCTACAAGATGCTACGCCTTTAACCTTGGGGCAGGAATTCAGCGGTTATGTCTCTCAGCTGGATCATGGGCTTCTTCGTCTAGAACAGGCCTTAGTTGGTTTATATGAATTGCCATTAGGCGGGACAGCGGTCGGTACTGGTCTGAATGCTCATCCCGATTATGCCGTTCAGTCTGCTAAAACACTAGGACAGTTAACAAGCTTACCATTTGTAACTGCGCCAAACAAGTTTGAGGCTCTGGCAGGCCGTGATGCTGCGGTATTCGCGTCTGGTGCATTAAAGACTTTAGCGGTGAGCCTGAATAAGATTGCCAATGATATTCGCTGGCTGGCCAGCGGGCCTCGTTGTGGTTTTGGTGAATTGCGTATTCCTGAAAATGAACCGGGTTCTAGCATCATGCCGGGTAAGGTTAATCCGACGCAAAGTGAAGCGATGACCATGGTCGTCGCACAAGTTCTCGGCAATGACACCACCATTAACGTGGCAGGTGCATCAGGTAACTTTGAACTGAATGTGTTTATGCCGGTCATTGCCTATAACCTGCTGCAATCCATCCAGCTTTTAGGCGATGCGTGTAACAGTTTTAATGATCACTGCGCCGTAGGTATTGAGCCGAATCATGAAAAAATTGAACATTTCCTGCATGATTCTTTAATGCTGGTCACAGCATTGAATCCGGTGATTGGTTATGAGAATGCAGCCAAGGTTGCCAAAACAGCCTATAAGGAAGGAAAAACCTTAAAACAGGTGGCTGTTGAACTGGGTTTAGTCACCGCTGAACAGTTTGATGAGGTGGTGCGTCCTGAACAGATGGTTTCACCGAATGCCAAATAAGGGCTGTAGCGCTTTTATTTTCAATCTTTCCGCCTGTTTTATCATGGAATAGTCAGCAGTGGTTTTTATCTCGGGCAGAGTTGCGTACAATAGTGTTAGATGAGATTAACCACTGATGATTGTTTTATGCTTGATATTTATTTAACAGATGTTCAAAGAAAGGTGCAATTCAAGGATTATCCAGGTGAGCATCCTGTTAAATTTATTCTGAATTTCAAAAAGATTTTCCCAAGTGTGATGGAACTTCTTTTACCTGTGCTTCCCGATAATGAAAATCTGGAAGAAATGTCTTGGGAATCGACCAGCGATGATTTTGAAACCTTCCAGATGTTCTTAACTGGATGGGGTATTATCGAACTTCGATTAAAAGCAATTACCCAGTTTAAAGATAAAGCATTTGCGGATCGTCTGGTTAAACAAGCCCAACAGAAACGCAAAGACTATCAAAAACAGCAGACTAAACTAACCACAGTTGAACTGGATTATTTGTTTATGCATGAGATGCATGCTCTGATTGATGCAGAACTGGTGGAACTCGGTGAGAAATTCTATTTACCGATTTTACGTGAGCTCTGGAAGACTAAAGTATCTGCTCAGGTGCTGAACGCGAAGTTTTAAATCGGTTTTTTAGCTTTTAATTATAAAATTAATCCTCCAATTTTGGAGGATTAATTTTATCTGGAATATGAGATTTATTTCATGATGCATGATCTCTTGAAATAGCCTAAGCAATATTAAATATGGTCATTGAACTTTTTCATTCTTAAAATTTTGATCAATAATAGCGCATGTTGAACCATAGTTTAACATCAGGCTCTATCATAGGGCAGCAGTTTTAACGATTGTTCAAAAAATAGATGAAAATGATCATTTTTTAGCTAAAAAATATATAAAAATATCAATTAAATAGCCTAGTAATTGAGTCCATTATTTTTTAAGGTATATAGGCTTTATCTCACGTTAAAGCAAAAGCTCCATTGATTAGCTATCCTTCATAAAAATAACTGAAGGTTCAAATTTTCCCGAAGATATATCCCAGGATTTTCAAAAATGTCGAATCAGTTTTTAGATTTAATTACTAAACGCCGTACTATTTATGCCATTGCCAAGAATGTTGAACAATCTCCTGAACATCTAACTGATTTGATTCAGACTGCAATTAAGCAGAGCCCATCTTCTTTCAATTCTCAGTCTTCACGCGCCGTCATTTTATTCAATTCGGAACATGAAAAGTTCTGGGGCTTCGTCGCAGATAAATTAAAAAGCTATGCCAAAGATGAAGAAAGCGCTGCAAGAACCACAGCAAAAATGGCAAGTTTTGCGGCAGGGCTAGGCACTGTTTTATTTTTTGAAGATCAAACAGTTATAGAAGGCTTACAGGAACAATTCCCATCTTATGCTGATAACTTTCCAATCTGGGCAGAGCATTCGACTGCGATCGCGCAATTTGCAACGTGGACAGCATTGCATACAGAAGGTCTGGGCGCATCATTGCAGCACTACAATCCGATCGTGGATGAACAGGTACATGCGGAATGGGACATTCCATCGAACTGGAAGTTGCGTGCACAGTTGGTCTTTGGTTCGATAGAAGGCGAGCCACGTGCCAAAGATTATCTGGCGGATGAAGAGCGCTTTAAAGTCTTCCGATAAGCTGAGATCCATATCTGCGCTTAACACGGTTTAAGGGCAGATATTTTTTAGATCTCGACGAAATCCCAATCAGCTTCATTAAAATTAAGTTAAAATAGCGCGCTAATGAATGATGAGTAAGACCGAATGTCGAAAAACACGCAAAACCTGTCACCGTTACAAGAACTGATCGCAGAGCAAAAGCTACTTTGTGAAGAAGTAGGCTCGGCTTATGTTGAAGTCACGGGGGATGATGTTGTTGCGGTGGCCGTACATACCTTAAAACAGGATCCGATTGTCGGCATCCGTAAAAAGCCTGAAACAGATGAAAATATCAGCTGGTACATTTATGGCGGAGAGCCTTCAAGTGAAGAGGCTTTTGAAACCATGACAGTACGTGAATTACAGGACATCGCACCAGAAGTTTTACCGTATCTGGCTCTGGAAACAGGTTTTCGTTTCATGATTGATGCCGATGATTATGAAGATGTCTGGAAAGAAGAAATATAGATGCTAAAAAAATCATCTTTCATTTGTGCAGGATTATTATCAGGACTGAATAGCATGGTCTTTGCAGAGCCACTTTCACAAAGTGCCTATGACCAGTTTATTTCAGCACAGACTAAAATTGTGAATGAAACCAAGCACGTTTTAGATGAAGATGATCAAAAGGCAGATGCCCAAACTCAACGCCAGGCTTTCTGTAACCGACTGAAAGCCTATCAGGATATTCAAAAAGTGTCTGAAGAAAACAGTAGTCTGGATATGGCGCCCACGATGGCTATGGTCGCCAAAAGTTTTCTTGAGAGGCAGGATCAAAGTTTGACTCAATCTGGAATGACCACAAGCATATTTTGTAAAAATAGGGATGTAGAATAAGTTATAAAATACTTTTCTATCTCGAAAGTTTTTTGCTGAAAAATATAAATAAACCAAATAATTCTAATTTGAATAACCGAGCTTTTATAAATATTAATAGTTTATTATTAAAATATTTTCAATAAAAATATTAAGTTAATTTAAACTAAATTTGATGGAATAACCTCATGTCTCGGGAATATATCCACTGATATTATTTCATTAATTAGAATATATAAGTAATAGCAATTATTTTTTTCTAAAAATTTTCTAGAAATAGCAAATAGTATTTGATAAGAAATTATTTTCATCTGAGCTAGTCTAATTGCAGCACGCAGCTCATATCTAATAATTCAAGTATCTCTAAAAGTCAGTAAAATAGCCTAAGCAAATCATAAATTTTAATAGCTATAAAAAGAAAAGGGAAGGAAGCTTAATAATAGTATTTTCTGCTTAGCCAATTTGTAAAAAGCTAGGCGGTAAATTCCACTTGATTGCTTATACACCCGAAATATGACTTGTAAATGTAGTGTGGCTTTATTATGCATATCCAGTTTTTGATTAAGAATAAGTGAATAAGTGAATGAGTGATTGCCAGAAAATTAAAAATTTAAAAGCTACCTGAGCTTATTTGGGTAATAACAGCTAGTTTTTAGACCTCTCTGATTTTAAAAAATTGTACTAGTTTCAATTATTTAGCCTAAGCAAAAATTATTGCATATAAATAGCCTAAGCAAAATTTATAATTTTAAGATTTAGCAATTGATTAATTCCCAATAAAATTCCAATATCAACATATCATCTATGAAATCACGGAATTGTCAAATGATCCTCAACTACCAGATCACCAGTCATGATGACTCAGCACTTGTACCAATAGTCTTCATTCATGGTTTATTCGGCAGCTTGAGTAATTTAGGAATGCTGGCGCGACATTTTTCAAGCCAACGTACCGTCATTCAGTTAGATCTACGCAACCATGGCTTATCTGGACATAGTGATGAGCATGATTACCACTTGATGTCAAAAGATGTACTTGAAACATTAAATAGTCTTAACATCACAAAATTTGTTGTGGTAGGGCATTCTATGGGCGGCAAAGTTGCCATGAAGCTGGCGGATATTGCGCGTGATCGGGTAGAGCAGCTTGTGGTTCTGGATATAACTCCAATCCCATATCATGAAAATCATCATGCGGAAATTTTTGAAGCCTTGTTTGCTGTCGAGCGTGCAAACCTAAGTTCTCGGTTAGAAGCGACAAAAATCATGCGCGAATATCTGAATGAAGAAATGGTAATTCAGTTCTTGCTAAAATCTTTTAACAAAGGGAAGTGGCTGTTTAATGTACAGGCGCTCTTTAACCATTATCAGGATATTTTATTTTGGGAAGATCTTGCTCCACTTGATACTCCGGCACTTTTTCTCAGAGGTGGTAATTCTTTTTATATCTCAAAACCTGAACATTTTGCGGTAATCAATGAACAATTTTCTCAGGCGAAAATTGAATGCATTGAAAATACAGGACATTGGCTGCATGGTGAAAAACCAGATGAAGTGATCAAATACATCCAGGCCTTTCTAAATTAATTCACTTTGTATGCTTAAGGCTGAAAGGACTGAGTCTGTAATTGTCCTTCATGAATGAGTTGATGCGCCATTGCAGCTGTTTTCTTTAAACCGGGCATACGATATTCAGTATGTCCAAAATCTTTAATGGATTTCCAGCGACCGCCCCAGGTTAAACCCACCGATTCTGCAATCTGGCCATATAACTCATAACCACGCATGGCCCATGGATCACGTTCGCTAATCACCACCTTACCATCGCGTTTAAAGGCAATATCTGCAGCCAGCCCAAACTGATGATAACTTTGAAAGCCTTTGGCCTTGGTAATATTACTGTTGGTCGCCAAAGAGTTTTGCCTTTCCGGACTTCGATAACCTTCGAGTAAAACCAGCTCATAACCATGCTGTTCGCGCATAATTTTAAAAACCATCAGTAAGCGCTGTTTAAATCGCGGATTCATCTTATGCCATTTACGGTCTGCTGTGCTGATATTTGGATTTATATGAATGTCTTCAATATTCAGATTAAGGCTTTGCGCTGAAATTACAGAATGATTTGCTAAAACTTCTTCTTGTAAGGCTTCAATAATAAGCTGTTCATCGACTTCAGTTGGAGCTGTTAATATTTGCCCATCTAATAATGCATAAATCTGTGGATCAACTTTCCTTAAATATTCAGCTTCAAACTTACTTGCAGTAAGTGGCTGCGTAAAAGCGAATATTAAAATACTGCCAAATAAGCTAAATCCTGCAATCAAAATCCACCATTGCTGCAAATACCACTCAGACTGAATATGCTCAGGCGATGCCGCCTGATAAAATTTCTGAACAAAATGTTTTACTTGAGAAAATTGTTGCTTGCTTTGTGGAATCAAATCAAGAAAAAAATCCTGTATTCTTAATCGAAACTCGTAAGACAGCAAGGCTAACATAGCTAAGCTTAATAGAATAAAGCTGCTCAATATAATCAAAATCATCAGTTGAATGATTGATCTAATAATAATTCAAAAATTTTTTTTTATTCATCGATATAAATTTTCCAACGGCGTCATTTTTTAAGTCTTTATTTTTATAAGTGTCCATCATATTTATTTGAAAATTGAGTTAGGGTAAATGAATCGTAATATAGGCTTGTTCAGCAGGCGCGCTAATCAAATTTTGATATTGAGAAAAAACAGCAGCTTGTTCTGTTGACAAGGCATATTTAAAAACCACAAAGCTGATCACGGCAAATAATAATAAAAATATCAGAATCCAGAAAAATGGTAATTCACGATGGATAATATGTCGGATTTGATCTGGAATTGCTGAAAAAGGAGAAAAAGCAACTTTTTTACCCTTGAGATAATCAATCTGATCTCCGATACGAGCAATCAGACTATTTAAATGCTCAATAGATTCAATTCGATATTTTCCATGGAAGCCCAATAAAAGGCAATAATGATATACCTCTAATACTGCCAGACGTTGCTTATCTTTATGGCGTATTTCTTCCAGATATTCGAAGAAGCGATAACCTGCAAGTTGTGAACCAAACAGGCTTAACTGCAAGGGACTGATCATCCAGGAATTTTGCAGATCAAAAAATCGCTCATCCTGTTGGGTGACAATTGTTTCATCTATTAAAGCGCAATAGGCATATTTTGCATCTTGAATATCTTCAGCTGAAAATTGCATCTGGCGTGCCTGATGTTCAAAACTTTTCAACATCTCCAGAATTTTTTCACGGAAAGACTCTATATTTACAGGGACATAGTGATTTTTTAACAGGAAAACAATATAGAAGCCGTCATGCAGTAAATCTACCAGACTATTCGTAGAGGTAGGGTAGGTTTCTACAGGTTGCATGGCTGTATAATCTACTCCGATTTGATCGCCATCAAAGAGTGAAAGAGGATTGTTAGAGATTGTATTCATTAATATTTTTATCCATTCATGACAGCAATAAGTTCAATCGCGATATCCTGAAAGCCATTCGGGATATAAACACAAATCGATTCTGAATCCAGCATGCGCTGATACAGTTCATTATTGGGTTCAATCTCAAAATAATGAACGCCGGAACGTACCGGAATTGCAGTAGGCACCTGCATGAGATGCTGAACGGGTACAGCTGGTAAAGCTGCAACCACGCGTTGTTCTACATCTATAGTACTACCAATTTTAAAACGGATCGGAACATAGGCAATCAAGTCATGTGCAGGCATAACACTACTTGATACAGCAAGATATAACCGCGTATTGTGACTGATCTTATCGGTCTCCAGACTGCCAAACCAATAGGACGGACGCGTTTCTTTTAAGCTGATACTGATATATCGATTCGAAATAATTGTATCGAGTAAATCTCTGAGAATAATATCCAGCTGATTGAAGCTGTCGTATAGATGATGATGCTGATACTGCGGCAATTGATCAATGTCATAGGCTGTTGAAAAGGTAAGTAGGGAACCACTGAGTCTTAAAAGTTCCGCATATAGCCGTTCCGGATGAATTTGTGGATACTGCAAAATATGATTTAAGGTTGCATAAGCAGTATTTAAGGCATTCACCAGCCAGAAAGAGACAATATCCCCAGAACGAAATTCAATCAGTTTCTGTTCGTTTTCACGGTTATTGGATTGAATCGTTTTAATCTTGGCCCGGATGATATTCAAAGTTCGCTTTAAATTGTCTAGCAGATATTCACAGGCCTGAATATGTAAAATTGGAGGAATGAATTTATGATCAAAAATAAAATTTCCAGAACTTTGTCGTTTGATTTGAGCAACCGGAAGATATAAATAACCATCCAGAGGCTGCTGAGGTTCTTGGCCAACTTCAAAAAGTTTAAATTCTGCCCGACGGCGTAACAGGGTGATCTCTGCAGTAGTGGCATCGGTGAATAAATCATGGGTCGAGATTAAATGTGAGTGATAACGACTAGATTGAGTGTTTTCGACATGACTTACATTTTGCTTGTTCGGCTGTAGTATTGGCAAAGCCAAATAAATTTGCATTTCACCACGCAGGTTTAAGGTATCCAGTTGTACAGGTTCTGGTAATAAATCCTGTGCAGGCGCCTGATAAATTTCACCATCTTGCCAGATCATTTCAATTTTACTTAATGCCAATATATGCATATTGAATTGAGCTTCATCAAATTGAATGGACTGGATCCCGTGAGCAAAAGGAAATGTCGCCCGAATCATATGACTCAAGCGTTGCTCATGATAGGCATCCTGTAATTGAAAATGTTGCGGTCTTAAAAATAGACCTTCGCCCCACAGTACTTTTTCTGCTTTAAACATTTTAATATTTACCACTCATTCTTGGATTCATCATTGGCATATATACCCAGTAATTCATGTACGTTTTCGATCGGATTCTCGTTCTTGATTACTTGAGCCAGCCATTCATGTAATGGCATCTGACTCCATTTAATCGTCTTTTGCAGCATGTAGCTCACTGGACTATGCGGTTCATGAGATTGAAAATATCGAGCGATGTCTTGTAATAACTGCATGGCCTGTTGACGGTTGGCCAGATGGTTTTGGGCTTGAGGTCGAAATTCTTGTATATTTTCAGGCGAGGTATTCATCACTATTATTTCAGGTATTTTGAGAGTGCCGAATTGCGGTGTATTTATTTGATCCTGAGATATTGAAGAAATATCAGTTTTATAAATGCGCTTAATACTGGAGAAGATCGATTCAAGTTGAGAATCTGTGCTCGCGTAACTCGGTGCATTTAGACCCAGTAAATGATCCAGTGTATTTTTAAGATACAGCCATTGGGTCTGAATCTCGAGAAGAAAACCTTCATTCTGGCTTAAAACTGTTTGAGAAGTTTTCAGCAACGATTGCTCAAAATGCTCCAAATCCTGAACAGTATTATTTTCCGAGTAGTCATCTTGCTGTTGTTTGAGTTTAATATTGCGTTGATGTAAGAATGCCTCATAATCACCTAAATTATAAAAAGGCGCAGAGCTGACCAAAGGCACCTGTTTCATCAGCATTGGCAGTTGCGTAATCAAACCTTGTAATAATCCAAAACGTTGATCAAGATCATCCTCTTCGATTTGAGGATGTAACGTGAACCAGTATCGCTCAAGGCTTTGCTGGGTCAACTCTAATCCTCGAGCAATTCCTTCAAAACCATAGAGATGACTCCAAGCTTCTATAAGCCAGGTATATAGACGGATATCCTTGGTTTTTTCAGTTAATAATTCAATCGTTTTATCATGTACAAGTTGCCAATCGGCCTGTTTCGGTTCCGAGACCCAGTCACCTTGCTCCAATAAAGGATCATCACGAGTTCTGGCCTTGTTAATCACATGAAAATCATTTGAAAATGAATAGTCCACACCGCACGGCTGATCGACTGAAATGTCTTGCAATAAATATTCAAATTCCAGGCTCATCTTTATTCCAATTATTATATTTTATTTGTTTTTATTTTTAGGTTACTTCAACTAGGCAGCATCTGCTTTATTGCTTTTAGAACGTACTTTTTGCGCTATTTTAACTTTCGGATCTACGCTATAAAAAATTTCATCATTCTTAATCTCAATGTGAATCAGTTTAGGAATCTTTCCCTCACTCATGGTTCTCAATATTTCTGTAGCCAAAGCAGGCAATACTGAAGCATTTAAAATATGATCAATATTGCGCGCACCACTATCAACCTCGGTACATCGGCTGAGTAGAAGTTCGAGCAAGTCCTCATTATAAGTAACCTGCGTGGCATATTGCTGCTGAATACGTTGGGTAATTTTCCCCAGTTTATGCTGAATGATCTGGATCAATAGCTCATCATGTAAAGGATAATAAGGCACAATTTGCATACGCCCTAAAAATGCCGGTTTAAATTGCTGATACAAACTTGGTTTGAACAGTTCAATTAAGCTTTTTGCATCCGGCCAGTTTTCGACGGGTTGATTTACACAAGCCTGCATAATGGCACTGGAGCCAACATTGGAGGCCAACAGGATTGTCGTATTTTTAAAATCAATTAGACGGCCTTCACCATCTTCCAGCATGCCTTTATCAAAGACCTGATAAAATAATTCCTGCACATCAGGATGAGCTTTTTCGATTTCATCTAATAAAACCACGCTATAAGGATTACGGCGTACCGCTTCAGTCAAAATGCCTCCTTGACCATAACCGACATAACCTGGAGGAGCACCTTTTAAGGAAGATACGGTATGAGCTTCCTGATATTCCGACATATTTATCGTGATCAGATGTGATTCTCCTCCATACAATTCTTGAGCCAAGGCTAGGGCAGTTTCAGTTTTCCCCACACCACTTGGGCCAAGCAATAAAAATACACCTTGCGGTTTATTCGGATCATCCAGTTTTGCTTTAGATGTCTTAATACCTTGGACCAGTTGATGCAAAGCAAAGTCCTGACCCATTACACGTTGCGATAATTTATCTTGTAATTTTAATACCTGTCGGATTTCATCATTCATCATTTTACCTACTGGAATTCCGGTCCAGTCAGAAATGATCTGATTAATCATAGGGACTGTTACACGTTCAAACACGAGTGGGTTATCAGCCTGAATCTGAGACAAACATCGCTGTAATACTTTAATTTTATTTTTATTTTCAATTTTTTTGGATTGAATCTGTAATAATTTTATTTCCTGAACCAATTGAAGTTCTTGCTGCCATTGCTGTTCTACCTGAGAAATCTCTTGTTCCAAATTTGAAATATTTTTTGATAATTCAATTAAAAGTGTCTGATGACACGGAAAATTTTGATGCTCCTGATTTAAAATCTCATGTTCTAGCCGAAAATTATGCAGTTGTGCCTGTAACTGTTCTAACTTTGCAGGTTGCGCATTCTGGCTCAAGGCAACCCGTGCCGCGGCTGTATCCAATACACTAATGGCCTTATCCGGTAATTTCCGTCCACTGATATAACGATGTGAATTACGCACCGCAGCAGTAATTGCTTCATCATCAATCTGCAACTGAAAATGCTGAGTCATGAGCGGAATCATGGCGCGCAACATATTAATTGCGACTTCTTCATTAGGTTCTTCTACCTTTATCACCTGAAAACGACGGCTGAGCGCAGCATCTTTTTCAAAATATTGTTTGTACTCCGCCCATGTAGTCGCGGCGATGGTACGCAGTTCTCCTCGTGCCAAAGCTGGTTTTAACAGATTGGCAGCATCATTCTGACCAGCCTGACCACCTGCACCAATCAGCGTATGGGCTTCATCAATAAACAAGATAACAGGATAACTGCAGGACTGAACTTCTCGAATAATTTGCTTCAGGCGATTCTCAAACTCACCTTTTACACTCGCACCTGCTTGTAATAAGCCCAGATCCAATACATGAAGTTCTACATTTTTGAGTACATCAGGTACTTGATTATTCACAATTTTCAGGGCTAATCCTTCTACCACAGCTGTCTTACCGACTCCCGGGTCGCCGGTGAGTATTGGATTGTTCTGACGACGGCGCATCAGGATATCCAGCATCAAACGGATTTCAAACTCACGACCGATCACCGGGTCGATTTGGCCTTGGCGTGCTTTTTCAGTTAGATTAATAGTGTATTGATCAAGTGCCGATGTTTTATTTAATTTTAGCTGTGCTTTAGGTGAATCTTCTTTTACCTTAGTAAGCTGAGAATAGCTCATATTTTCAATACTTTGCTCACAGAACTCTAAAAATCGGTGCTTCAAATGATCAATTGGAAGCTGCTCAAATAAAGTAGAAGCACGAATTGTCATTTGATATAGATCAGGCGCAGTGAGCAGGGCAACCAGTAGATGTCCGCTGCGGATCATCGGATTTTGCTCTGCTGAAGCCAAAAGCCAGGCATGTTCTAATACACGAATAATGGATTTGGCAAAGATAGGTGTACGAGAATTTCCTTTAGTCATTTGCTGAATACTCTGATTCAGATCATGGGTGAGATCATCTTCGGAAATTTCATATTTTTTGAGCAATAGTTTGAGATCATTCAAGTCTGGTTGCTGTAGCAACTCTAAGAAAAAATGCTCAATTTCGATTTCATAATTTTGCTGTGTGATGCAGAAATTCGCTGCCTTCTCAAGGCATAGGCGTGCATGTTCAGATAATTTTGTAATCAAAATTTTTAAATTACTCATATTTTTCTCTTTGAGAATATACAGCCTGATATTTTTGAAATTTATAGCTATATATTTCTTATTATTAAATTTATTTTTATTTATTTAGTTTTTTCTATGAGCGATGAGGATATTTTGGCTCAAGATTTTTGGCATATTCTACTCAAGTTTCTCCAAATGTCTGCATTCATTGGTCGGAATCTTACTATTTTTAAAATTACATAAAATATTTAACAAAAACGCATTTATGTATTGACTTTCTGTGATCATTTTTTGTTAAATCCGCAACTAGCTTTTTAAATTATAAAAACAGAAAAATCATTTTGATTATAAAAATATAAAACAATAACTAAAAATTGAGGCTTATTTTGAAAAATAATCTAGGTTTTATTGTATTGCTCATCTCAGGGATGGCGCAGCTATGTTTTGCTCAAATCCATGCAGCAGAATTAAAAAAATCATGTATCAAGAGCTATCCACAAGCAAAAAATGATACTGATTCAACTGTCATTGATTTATACCAGCAGTTGTGTGACAAGACAGCAAGAAAAAATATTCTGTTTCAGCAGCAGTTGTCTACCCAAATTGCCAAACGCTATGTTGAAGTAGGTGATCACCTGAAAGCACTCAATTTAATCGAGCAATTACATCAGCAAAATTATACTCATCAAGATTTAACTGATCTAGAATTCCTGGCAGGAGTCGGGATATCTTCCCAAAGTCTGGAACAGATGCGTAGTACAGAAGTCCGTGCCTTAAATGACTCTACCTATCCACAAGCCAAGTCGCTAAGTGAACATATTTATCTGGCACAGCCTGTAGCAAAATTTTCTGCATCTGCCTTAATGACAGCGCGGAACTCAAAAGTAAAACAGACTAAAAATAAACCAAATAGCCCAGTAAAACAAAACCTAAGTCAAAATAAAAATAAAGCATCGAAAAGCAACCTAAAAAATAATACGGCTGCTATCAGTAGTAAAAAAACAGAAAGTATCAGTACACGAACCCACACTCCTAGTACTAATCCATTTGGATCATTAAATAATAATTAATAAGGAAAATCATGATGGCTAAGCGTGAAAGTGTACAAAAAAAATTACAGCGTATTCGACCACCACGTGTGCAATTGACCTACGATGTTGAGGTCGGTGATGGCCGTGAAATTAAAGAATTACCCTTTGTGGTAGGGGTTTTGGGAGATTTTTCAGCAGCATCGGAACTTGAAAAAACCAAGCTCAAAGATAAAAAATTTATCAATGTAGACTTGGGAAATATTGATGAGGTGATGCAGTCTCTGGCGCCTCGTGCCAGTTTTCAGGTGGAAAATAGTTTGACTGAAGAGAGTGGCACAATATCAGTAGATTTGGTTTTTAATGCGATGGATGATTTTCGGCCAGAACAGGTAGTCCAACAAGTCGAACCTTTGCGAAAACTGGTAGAAGCACGAGAGCGTTTAACTGATTTACGCAATAAAATATCCAATAATGAACGTCTAGAAGGTTTACTGGATGATATTTTAAAAAATACCGACCAAATTCGTAAAATGAGTATGGAGGCAGACAATGAATCACTCTAATGCTGCAACTAGCACAGATATTGCTATTGAAGGATATTCAATTCTGGACTCTATTGTTGAACGTAGTCGAATTGCGCGTACTGAAGAGGAACATGGTCGTGCCAAGAGTCTGATTAGTGAACTGGCCAAGGAAGTCATGGCCGGTACAGTTATAGTTTCAGACAATATGACCTTGGCTTTAGATAAACGCATTGCAGAAATAGATGCGCTTATTTCTACCCAGCTGAGCAAGATCATGCATCATGAGCAGTTTCAAAAAGTCGAATCCACCTGGCGAGGGCTGTATTACTTTTGTAAGGAAACGCCCTCACACTCTTTAATCAAGATTCGGATGCTGAATACGACTAAAAAAGAACTGATTAAAGATTTTCAGAGTGCCAGTGACTTTGATCAAAGTACGCTATTTAAAAAAATCTATGAAGAAGAATATGGTTCATTTGGCGGTGCGCCTTATGCGACCCTGATTGGTGACTTTGAGTTTGATCGCACACCTTCAGACCTGTATTTGCTCGAACAGATTTCACATGTCGCAGCAGCGGCACATGCACCGTTTCTCTCAGCGGCAAGTCCTTCCATGTTCGGACTGGAAACTTTTACCGATATTGATCGCCCACGCGATGTGTCCAAAATTTTTGAAACAGCGGAATATGTGCAATGGCGTTCATTCCGGGAAAGTGATGATGCCCGTTATGTGGCATTGACCATTCCACGAGTATTAGGCCGTTTACCTTATCATCCTAAAGATGGCAATACGACAGCAGACTTTAACTATGTAGAAGAAGTTTCAGGTGAAAATCATAATGAATACCTGTGGATGAATGCCGCTTATGCTTTGGGCACACGTTTAACCAACGCCTTTGATATGCATGGTTGGTGTGCTGCGATTCGTGGGGTTGAGGGTGGCGGTTTGGTCGAAGGTCTGCCAGTGCATACCTTTAAAACCAATGATGGGGAAGTCATATTTAAATGCCCGACTGAAATTGCGATTACGGACCGTCGTGAAAAAGAACTCAGTGATCTTGGCTTTATTCCATTAGTACATTGTAAAAATACCGATTATGCTGCGTTCTTCGGCGCCCAATCTACCCAAAAACCAAAGAAATATAATAACGATATTGCCAATGCCAATTCTGCATTATCCAGTCAGATACAGTACATTATGGCAGTCTCACGAATCGCTCATTATTTAAAGGCAATGATGCGAGATAAGGTAGGAAGCTTTGCATCTGCAGGAAATGTCGAAGCATTTCTAAACGACTGGCTGTCTCAATATGTACTTTTGGATGACGGTGCTTCACAGGAAGCCAAAGCACAGTATCCACTGCGTGAAGCTTCGATAAAAGTTGTAGAAAATCCGGATGAACCTGGACACTACAAATCTGTGGTCTTTTTGAGACCGCATTTTCAGTTAGACGAGTTGTCTGTATCTTTACGACTGGTCACTGAGTTACCGCAGTCGAGTCATTAAGACCGCTGCTAAAATTATAATAATATTTATAAAAACAGGAAAATTATTAAAATGAAAGACATTTACATCCAGTTTCGTGGCAAATATAAAGTTGATGGTGAATCTCGTGATTCAGAACATAAAAGCTGGCTAGAAGCAAATTCCTGGTCGCACAACATTCGTCAGCCAAAATCTGCCACATCTTCCAGTGTAGGCGGTCATACCGCAGAACGAGTTGAACATTCCGACATGATTTTTATGAAAGATCTGGATGCAACCAGCCCAAAACTTTGGGAAGCTTGTTCGGCAGGTTATACCTTCGATGAGGTACAAATCGATTTTTATCGTGCTAATGGTGATAAACGCGTTAAATACCTGCAAATTAAATTAAAACATGTGCTGGTTTCTCAGGTCACTCCGACAGTAAATCAAGAAGGCGTTCCAACAGAAGCTTTTGGTTTGAAATATGCAGCAGTTGAGTGGACGTATAATCAGCAAGATATTAATGGTACACAAAAGGGTGCCGTGACCAAGAAATGGTCATTATCAAATAATACTGCTTCTTATGCAGCGTAATTTGACCTTTTTTAGAGGCTGGTCTTGATCAGCCTCTCTGATATTTATAAAAATAAATAAAATTAGACTATAACAATATGAATTTGGATCAGCTTTACCCTTACGGATTTAGAACAACATTATTTGACCGTCTATTACCTCAGGACATTCAATGTTCTCAAGGGCTTTCATTGCAGGCTTTAAGAGAGTCAGTGGCTGCCGATCTGGAAGATTTATTAAATAGCCGTATGGTTAATCTGGATGCGATGGTTAATGGTTATGATCAGGTCAAACGTTCAATTCTTCAATTTGGCATCATTGATTTTGTGGGGCTCTCAACAGCGAATCCAATGGAACGGGATAAAATCTGCCGCTCGATTGAACAGTCTATTCACGCGCACGAACCTCGTTTAAAGCAGGTTAAAGTCGAGATGCTGATGGATGAGCATAACAGGGGAAGTCTGTGTCTCAGTATTCATGCATTCTTAAATATTTATCCCCTATATGAACCGGTAATTTTTGACGCATTCCTCAAGCCTACTACGCAACAATACGTAATTTTGTCTAAAACATCAGCAGGTGTGCTGTGATCGAAGAATTATTACCTTATTATGAAAAGCAATTACAGGAATTTGGGCAACAATCACGAGAGTTTGCCAATAAATACCCAAAAATTGCCCAACGCCTTTCGTTGAATCAAGAGCAGATTGATGATCCGCATATCGAAAGACTGATTCAGGCATTTTCCCTGATTTCTGCCCGGATCGATAAGAAACTGCACGATAGTTATGAAGTATTTACACGTGCTATTTTTGAGGTGATGTTTCCACAGTACCTTAAACCTTTTCCAGCATGTTCAGTGGTCAGTTTTGACGATGCCATTAAAATCCGACAGCTTAAAAGTAGCCAGCAGATTCCCAAGCAAACTGTATTAAAATCAAAAAGTATCCGTGGGGTACAGTGTGAGTATCGTACGACAAACCAGGTTAATTTATTACCAATCGCCTTAAAATCTGTTAATTTTAAAACGCATGCTTCGACTCATGTTCATTTAAATCGAAATGCAACCTTGAGCTTTGGTTTTGAAATTTTTAACCAGCAGCAGCGACTGTTGGAACAACAAAAATTACCTATTTACCTGGATGCAATTTCCAGCTTTCCATTGCAAGTACTAGATTGTATTTTTAAGCCAGAGACTGGTTTTTCTGTAATAGTACAGAATCAAGAGATTGATATTCAAAATCCATTTGAACTAATGGGATTTACTGAAGCGGAAAGTGCGCTCCCAGTTGATCAACATACTCATCATGCCTATCGTTTATTAATCGAGTATTTTTGCTTTCCAGAAAAATTTAATTTTCTTAACCTCAATCTGAGTTTTTTAAGAGAATTAAATATAGAAACCGCAGAATTTGAGCTACACATTCATTTTAAAATAAATCTGAATGATCAAGCTATGATCAGAAATTATTCAGAATTAAATAGCGCTAATTTCAAATTATTTGCGACACCAGTTATAAATTTATTCCCTAAACAGGCTGAGCCACAAAAAATTGATCATCTGCGCCTGGAATATTCATTAATAAGTGATGTACATCATCCTGAATATTTTCAGGTATATGCGATCACCGAAATGAAGTTATTGAGAGAGAAACGCGAGAACAGTCAAAAAACTTATCCCGTATTACCTTTTTTTGCCATGAGTCATTATCATCAGGCTGATGCTCAATTTTATTATCACCTGTTGCCCGAGCAAAGTAATACCAAGCATACAGAACTGAAATATTCGATTATTTCCAAATCTTTAGAACCACAAAAAATTTCATCAGACTTTATCAGTATGCAGTTGTTATGCAGCAATCGGGATTTACCTTATGAAAGTTATAACAAAGATCAGAATAACTTATCTCTCAATGACAATAGTTTGGCACGTAAAGCCATATTATTAAAAAGACCCAATTTACCTTATTGTTTTGATCAAAAGCAGCAAGAACAGTGGCGAATTATCTCGCATTTATCATTGAATAATCTTTCTTTAATGAAAGCAAATGCAGTCAGTCACATTAAGGAATTACTTGAACTGTATAACTTGCCGCAATCCAAAGACAACCGGCTAATTATTAATTCAATTCAATCGATCCAGTTTTCTCTGAGCCAGAAGTTGCGTGAGCATAAACCATTTCCACTTTTTGTACGGGGTGTCAAAGTTGAAATCCAGATCGATCCAGAAGTCTTTAGAGGAGCCAGTCTGTATATCTTTGTGCAACTTTTAAATCATATTTTTAATTTGAAAGTTCAAATGAATAGTTATGTGGATATGCACGTCATAGATTCAAAGTCAAAACAGGAGTTATACCAATGCATACAGAATGTTGGTGGCAAAAGGCTTCTGTAGTTGATCGGCTCTTTCAGCAGCCGACCAGCTTTGAATTTATTCAAGCCACGCGATTATTAAGACATGCACCTGCACGGAACAGACATCAAGAATGGAGTAAATCATTTGAATTTATTAGTTCACTCAATCTTAATTTTCCAACTTCTGAAATTGAATCATTGCAATGTCAAGATCATAAAGTTCAGATGACCAATTTAATCGTGGGGTTGACTGGCGTACAGGGCGTATTGCCTTATATCTATACACATAAAATTAAACAGAGTACCGGGGCACACCGAGAAGAAAGCTTACACTTTCTCGGACTGTTTAATCATAAATTGTCTGCACAATATGTCGATGCCTGTCTGAATTATCATTTACCACTGCGTTATGAAATTGAGCATGAAAATCATTATCTAAACATGCTTCATGCTTTGAGTGGCTATAGCGGTCAACAACATGAACAGCAACCTATAGATGACTATTTTGCTGAGTTTTCAGGCTTGATGCAGGGGCAAAATAATACCCATTATGCGTTAAGCAGCATATTGTCTTGTATTTTTAAATATCAATTTAAGATTAATGAGTTTATTCCGGAAAGCTTTCAACTGGATGATCAGCAAAAAAGCGGTTTGGGAGCTTTGCAACCAGTTTTACTGGGAATCAACAGCTTCTGTGGAGAGACCATTCAGCAAATTGATGAAAAAATTGAAATCGTCATTGGTCCATTAAAACGTGAAGACTATATAAATTTTTTATCTGAAGGAATACATAGCGCCAAATTGAAACAGTTACTTCAAACCTGGTGTAGCCCGACCATGTTAGTGGATCTTCGGTTGATTCTAGACAAAGATGAATTATGCCCAGCCCAACTTGGAGAAGTACATTCGATGGGGCTAGCCAGAGGAGCTTTATTAATGCTGAATCCGGCAATCCACAATGCGGAAACCTGCTATAGCCTGATAGGAAAAATGTCATGATTAAGCGTATTATTCAGACTTTTATAGTTTTATCCGTTTTAAACAATGTTCTTGTCATTTATTACTGGCGAGATACTCAATACGATCCATCAAATATTGATTTCCTATTATATTTTGGCATTTTACCTTTGTTAATTTGCTTGTTGTTATTAACACCTTATTTTATTTATAAAGCTGTAAAATCCTATAAACAAAGACAGCAAGAACAAAAGGATAGGGCTCATAAATCTCTTCAAGCACAACAGCAAGAATTAGAAAATAAAGAAGAATTGGATCAAGCGATTGAGGATTACACGCTCAATATTTTTTCAGCTGCCGCTTGGCACAGTTTTGGCGAAAATGTAGAGATCTTGCAGCACATGAAGCAGTTCAAGAGTCCTGAGCTGGACTCAGAACTGCTAAATCGTTTTGGTCTACCTATATTGACATATCGCATTCATTCTGTGGACCGCTTACTTGAAGAAAACAGAACTAATGAAGAAATGCTTCCGACATTACGGGAACAACGAATTCAACAGTTGATTCAACAACAACTCCAACAGCATGAAGAAAGTCTGAGCTTAATTTCGGAACAGTTAAAACGTTCAGCACTATTTTATGATCACGAACTGGCTTATCAATATCGAATGCATCCGGGATGGATACAGGAAAACTACTGTGAAGATGAAGAAAATATTGCCTCTAATCCAACAGCAGCAAGTCGATTAAATAGGCTGAATCTGCATATTTTATTGGTGGATCATATGACTGGGGATTGGAGTGATCTCTATCAAGAGCAGCTTATAAGTCAAATTCAACAACAATATGCATTGCTGCCTGCCCAAATTCATATCGAGTTTCATTTCCTGTCTGCTGATCGTGCTTATTCAGCCTTACTAGATTTAGTACAGGAAATTTCAGGTCAATCATATGAGATCAGCTTGATCATTATGGCAGATTCTGAAATTGATCAGGATTATCTAGATCAGCAATTTTGGAAAAATGAAGACTATATTGCTGCGGAATATACAGCTAGCTGGTGTTTATCCCCACATGACTTGGAAGTTGAAGGTATGATGCCTTCACGAATATTGACTCTCAGCAAGCACGTCACTGACCTGTATGCATATTTGGGTCAGCATCATGTTAATCTATCCTCTCAGATGGAACAGGCATATCCTTTTTTAGTGTTATTAGACGACACTACCCAACCTAAAATAATGAAAAAAATACAAGAAAAATTTACGAATATTGATTTTGAGCCAGAACCTACCATTTATCCTCAAAGCTATTTGGGGCATACCCAATATTTGGCAGCAGTTTTCGCAGCAATGTTGTCATCACATTTATACTGCAATGTCGTTACAATAAGCTACAGCACACAACAAGAATCAAGCTATTTATGTTTTAAAAATAAAGAAAGTGATCAACTGAATGAAATCTCATTAGTAGCCTAACTATTTATAAAAATTAAAGAAAAAAGGGATAAAAGTGAATACATTATTTTATACAGTCTTGGGGCATGTCTGGCAGTACCTTAGTAACCCTAAAACAATGATGGCCTTATCCTTTTTAGTGGTCATTCTTTCCATAAAAAATACGGTTTCTGATCGTATTTCCTGGATATTGCTGACGGTCTATGTTGCCATATTAATAGGCTGGGGGATTTATACACTTATCCGGCGTTATCGGCATGCTAAAAAGGGCAAAGAAATCGCAACCGTCTTATCTCAAAGTTCCACAGCTGAAAGCAAATACAATAATAAAGAAGAACTTCAGCTGATCAGTCAGCAAGTCAAACAATCTATTCAGCTGATTCGTAAGTCAAAATTAGGCGATCGTAAGGGTCACGCGGCACTGTATGAACTTCCTTGGTATATGGTCATCGGTAAGCCGGCGGCTGGGAAAAGCTCGGCGATTTATCATTCTGGTTTGCGGTTTCCTTTTGAAGCAACTCACCAGAAAATGGTCTCTGCTGGACTCAGCGGAACACAAAACTGTGACTGGTTTTTTTCAACTCAGGGTATTTTACTGGATACAGCCGGACGCTATTCAGTCTATCCGGAGGACCATTCTGAATGGTTAGGCTTTTTAAATATTCTCAAGAAAAATCGTTCTAAAGTGCCAGTGAATGGTCTTATTGTGATCGTAAGTATCGCTGAGCTGGTCAACCAGAGTCCGGAGAAATCTCTACAACTGGCCAAGAACCTGCGTGCCCGTATCCAAGACCTGACTGAACGTCTAGAAGTTTTTGCGCCAGTCTATCTGGTATTCTCCAAGATGGACCTGATTGCCGGCTTCACGGATTTTTTTGATTGTTATCATGGACAAGAATTGGATCAGGTTTGGGGTGCAACTTTGGCTTATCAACCAGACTCGAGTGCAAATGCTGTTCAGCTATTTGAAAAGCATTATGGCATTTTATATGAGGGCCTGAAAAATGTAAGTATGACCCATTTAACCCGTCGGCATTCACAGCATATTTCACCCAGTGTAATGACCTTTCCATTGGAATTTAAGAGTCTCAAACCGGTATTAAGAACCTTTATCTTCACTTTATTCCAAGACAATCCTTATCAGTTTAAACCGGTTTTTCGTGGATTTTATTTTACCAGCGCCTTACAGGAAGGCTCCATTGAAAGTCCAATGACAGAACAGATTGCTGAGGACTTTCATCTGATCCGTAGCGATAATCATGATCTTGGCCTGTCTAAAGAGTCTGTATCACAGAATCATGGTTATTTTCTGAAAGGTTTATTTTCTGAAGTGATCCTTAAAGATAAAAATCTGGTGAAGCAGCATATTAATCCGGCACGAAAACGCCGACGCTTTATGGCTTTTACTGGTGCTTTACTTACTGTGTCGATGGTGTTGAGTCTGTGGGTGTGGTCTTATCGAAATAATCAGCAATTACTGGCCGAAGTTCAGGCGGACTTAAATAAGGTCGTACAGATACAGAAACCGTCAGGAACTGAGCTGGCCACGCAAATCGATGCATTATTAATTTTGCAAGCTCATCTGCAACAGTTAGATCAATTTGATCAGAAGCGTCCATTCAAATACAGTTTTGGTCTATATCAAGGACAACAGATCAGGGAGAAACTGCAAGCTGAATATCTGAAAGGAATTGAGCAATTAGTATTGCAGCCCAGCCAGCAAAATATTGCAGAATATCTACAACGGGTAAAAAGCAATGCAGCAGTTCTTAAAGAAAATCATATTCATGTGCAAATTAATCCGACTGCACAAGTTCAGCAACTCGCATTAGAACCATCTGACCAAAATCCGCAAGATGCTTATAATGCACTTAAAACATATCTGATGTTGAGTAACCGTAAATCTATAGATTCCAGTCATCTCAGCGATCAGTTGACACGTTTTTGGCGGACTTGGCTGGATCAGCATCGTGGTCAGCTGCCACGTGCTGAAATGCTGCAAAAGGCCGAGCAGTTACTTAGCTATGCCATGACACTGACAGATTCGAGTTCATTTCCCCAGCTGGATTCCGATACTGTTCTGGTTGAACAGACTCGCCAGGTTTTAACCGCGATGATGACCGGAGTGTCTGCACGAGATCGTGTATATAACAAAATTAAAATGCGGGCTTTGGTACGTTTTCCTGCATTAACGATCAAACAGATGGTCGGGGAGAATGCTCAGACAACCATGTTGGGAAGTTATGCCTTACCCGGTTTTTATAGCTATCAAGCCTGGAACGAATATGTACAACCTGCCATAGAAACCGCGGCGCAAAGCCCAACTGAAAGTAAAGATTGGGTACTTAATACATCACAGTCTGATGATTTGAGTTTTAGTGGCAGTCCTGAACAAATTCGACGCCAGCTGACTGAAATGTATAAAAAAGAATATATCAGCGAATGGCGTAAATTCTTGGGTGCCATTTATTATGCCAAGGCCGGTGACTTTAATCAGCAAACATATCAGATAGATATTCTTGGCGAACCAGAAAACTCACCGATTCGTAAAGTCATACAACGGGTAGCGCAAGAAACCAGCTGGGATAATCCAATGGTACAAGCTGAGTTGGCGGTTCCACAAAAAGGTTTTATTGCCTGGTTTAAACGCAAGATATTGCAACGTCATGATGGCAAGTTGGCACAGAATTCTGCATCGACTTTCTCTCAGGGGATGATTGCCAAAGACTTTCAGATCTTCTACCAGATTGTACGTACACGAGATGATTTGCAGAACCGGTCGCTGCTGGATGAGTATATGCAATCTCTGACCAAGATACGGAGTCGCTTTAATGATCTAAAAAGTTCTGGAGATATTGGTCCGGCGAGCATGATGCTCCTTAAGCAGACCGTTGATGAGCAGAATTCTATCTTTAATATCACTCAAAAGTTTGTGGATGAGAAAATGTCGGTAGGAACCCATGAGCTGGATCAACAGCTGATTAAAAAGTTGTTTAGTGTTCCTCTCACACGTTCCTTTGAAAGTCTGATGCTTCCGGCACAAGCTGAAATGAACGAACTCTGGCTAATACAGGCCTATCAACCATTTAATGCAAATTTATCGCAAAAATATCCGTTTAGCAGTCAAGGTAGCTTACAGGCAACCTCTCAAGAAATTAATCAGATTTTTGGTGAAAATGGCAGTATTTCCCGTTTTGTCAAAGAGCATCTTGATCCCTTAGTGATCCGTCGTGGCTATAGCTTAAGCTCGAAAACCTGGCAAGATTTAGGGCTTAATCTAAATCCTGTGTTTGTTGCAAACTTTCAAAATTATGTCGCGCCTGTGAATGGTATGGCAACTGGTGAGTTAAATAATACCAGTCGTCAGGCAGTGAGACCCAATCAATCTAATTTCCAGTTTTACCCACTGGAACAGGCTCATTTATTGGCTTATACCATTGATATTGATGGACAAAGAATGCTATTTGAAAACGGAATTCAACAATGGGTGAATTTTATCTGGCCAAATTCCGGCGCAATTCCAGGCGCACGGATCACGGTGATTGATTTGGAAGGGAAGACCCATACCATTTTTGATGAGCCTGGGGAATATGGAATCAATCGTTTGATTGATAGTGCTCAGCGTACACAAAAAGGCAATATTTTTGAGATGGTCTGGCGCAGTAAAGAGAATCCTGAACTATTTGTGAAGACCAATTTTCGTTTGGTGAGTGGAAATAATGCAAGTTCTATCGGAAGTAATCCAAGTTATAGCAATTTACAGTTGGTGGATCAGGTTGTTTCGAATAAAGCAGTAAGAGTGGTCGCAGCACAGAATACGACGATGTCAGGAAAAACAGCTCAGATAACTAAGACGACTGCTGCAAACACAGGAACTTTAGCGCCATGATACTCATCAATCATATTGTAAATGGATCACGTGGGTGAATTGATATGAATTAAAAACAACCAATTTTAGTGTAGAAAATAATTCAAGGTTGGCGGTACTAGAATAGTCTTTAACTGAGAGTCAGATAAGCCTGACTCAAAGCATTAAATTAATTAAATAAACATTTATAGAAGCATAAAATGAAAATAAAAAATAAATACTTAAAGTTAAATAAAATCATTATTTTATTCTGTTTTTTAATTGGTTTTAATGTGCATGCACAACCTGTAATTGCTGAAGGTAATGTACCGAATAACAGTAGTAAGCAAGCTATTTTGGCGAAATTGTATTCAATTTATGGTCAGAAAAATGTGATAGATCGCATTCAGATTCGTCAAGTAGTAGCACCAACGGATTGGTCAAATATAGTCACTGATGTGATTAATGAAGACCTTAAAAAGGTTAAACACGGAATGTTAACAATTAAAGGTTCTGATATTCAGCTAACGGGTAAAGTATCAAATTCTTATGAAATTCATGATACTACAGAAATATTTAAGGGTTTAACACCCGAAAATTACCGTTTAAATGCACAGCTTTCAGTCAATCAGGCAGAACAGAAGATTATTGATGCTGCATTAAAGAACCGGATTATTGAATTTGAATCTGGCAGTGCAATATTAGCAACTTCAGGTATACAGATACTGGATGAAATGGTCAGTGCCTTAAATAGAGTTAGCGGAAAAAAGATACGGATTATTGGACATACGGATAGTTCAGGCGATACTAATAAAAATCTCATGTTGAGTCAGCAACGTGCAGAAGCAGTAAAAGCTTATTTAATCGCAAAAAATCTTCCAGCGCATTTACTGAGTACTGAAGGTTCAGGTTCAAGTAAACCTGTAGCGGATAATGCAACAGCTGAGGGTCGTAAGAGAAATCGTCGGATTGAATTTGAAGTGCTTTAACGTTTAAGTTGCTTGAGCAGCTATAAGTATATGGTGAATGACCTGTATGAGTATATTAATAGTTGTTAGAACCCATTTAAAGTGTCTATGCGATAAACCATTTAAAATGTCCTGTTTTTAACCACAAGAGTCAAGCACAGGATTTAACTTTCTTTGTTCAATAACAGCTTTCTGAGCTTTACGACTCGGCATACTTTTCTTGAGACGGGAACGTTTATTCTGTTTTTCCAACTCTTCATGCTGTTGCTGAATATGTGCCAGAACTGTACCTAACCGTTTATTCTCAACGATCTCATTCTGCTGTAGCCCAGCTAATTTATTGAAAATGCTGTAGTTGAGCTTTCGTCCCTCGTGCATGAGGGCCACAGTCCCATCCGGGTACTCCAGAAATGAAATATATTGCCCAACAAGCTTATGATTCAGCTCTATCGGTTCAAGCAGATAAATACATTTGTCATAGGTCAGGGTCAGATTCTTGGTGACCTTACGCGGTTCCTGCCAGGTAAAAATATCATCCAGTTCAAGATGAGATTCGGTTAATGGCCGATGTAAATTCTTTGAGTTTCGCGCACACTTGGCAAATTTACGATTAAATTGCTCAATAAAGCAGGGCAGCCAGGCATTGGCATCTGCAATCGAACTGATAGCTTCTAAGCGCATCTCCTTAATCAGACGATCCTGAAGCGTTCTATTGGCTCGTTCTACACGTCCTTTGGCCTGTGGTGAATTGGCGAAGATAATATCAATGTTTAACTCATTCAGAATCCGCCCAAATTGCGTGATCTGGCTGTCTTGCCTGGATTTCTGGTTGACTCTAAATACCGAGTGTTTATCGCTATAAAAGGCCAAGGGCTTGCCGTATTGCTCAATGTAGGCTCGGGTTGAAAGCATATAGTCAAAGGTCGTTTCAGCCTCACAAAAGCGTAGATGCAACAGCTTGCCGGTAGCATCATCGATATAAACCAGCAAACAGCATTTGGTGGCTCTTCCTTCAAACCAGTCATGATATGAGCCATCAATCTGGATCAGCTCACCGAAGCAATCACGGTTATAGCGTGGCTGGTATGGGCGTTTTAGACGTTTGGATCGCGGAATCCAAAGGTCATTTGCAGTCATCCAGCGCCGAACCGTTTCTACCGGGATATTCAGGTCAAACATGCTGCTGAGCTTCTCATGCGCCAAGGTAGGTCCAAAGCCCAGCAGATGTTCAGAAATAATGGAAAGACATTTTGATTTTAATAAATCATCATGGCGACGATGACCCGGTTGACCACGACTGGCATGTGCCATACCTGAGACACCATCTTGATTGAGCTTCTGCAATAACCGGGTAATTTGACGGGTGGAAAGATTCAGGATTTCAGCAGCACGGACCTGGGTAATACGATGATCTCTAACGTCTTGCAGAACTGCAAGACGTTGAATTTCTTTATCAGACATAGTGATCAGCATTTATATTTTATATCCAGTCCATGGTGATAAAAACCATCATAAACCAGACATTTTTATTGGTGAGAATATAGACACTTTAAATGGGTTCTAACATAGTGATTTCGTATAATGTATATTATGTTAAATTACGTTCACTATATAAAAACTTCATAAACCCTGTTATATCAATAGCTAATCAATAGTTTACAGAAATTTATACTTAATACAAAAAAGTGATATGTTGAAAGTAACATTACTTCAGAAACTTCATATCATGTTTAAAGTAGAACTTATTCAATTGCAAAAAAAGGTTTCGAATAAAAAACAAATCCATGTTCTTTTTGATGAAACTACATCCTTGCCATGTCTTTATCCATTTTTATTCTTGAAAGATGAGCTAAGGTTTCAAAGTCTTTCGACACAGTATGCAGATCTATCTGCTCTAAAACTCTGGTATTTGTTTTGGTATCAAAAATATAAAACTAGTTTTTGTCTCTCCTTCTATAAATTAAGAAATTATGAAACATACCTTACTGAGTTAGAGAACTTTATAATTTTCTTAGAGCAAAAATATAAGCTAGAAAAAAATATCTTTTACATAGGTGCAGATGAATCGATAGATTATGGTCGAATTTCAGCCAACCTTAGTTCTATAAAAAAATTTTTAATCTATATCATCCCTAAGTATTTTCAGTTCTCAGAATTTGAAAATAATATTATTTCCAAAGAGGAATTAAAAGAACGTATTGATAATATTAATAAAAAATTAGGCAATATTTCAAAAAACAATCCAAAAGACAATAATAATAAATTTATTTATAAGAGTATGAATTCTGAAATGATAAAAAAAATGCTAGAAATTATTAATCCAAGTATGGAAAATAATAAAAATCCATTTCATAATAAAGAATATCGCTTTAGGAATTACTTAATAGTGTATTTGATTTATAATTATGGTCTTCGTGTTGGTGAGCTGATGTTACTAACAACCTCATCTTTCAAAAAATCTATTATAACACTAAATAATCCTAAAGAAGAAACTGGTAGATATAGTTTAATAGTAATAAACTCTGAGGATGATTATGATAATCGCAGAAGATCCCCAAATATAAAAAATGAAGACTCTAAGCGTATTATTAATTTAGAAATTGATGATTATGAATTAATTAAGTTATATATTGATAAAATAAGGAAAAATACAAATACAGATATCTTATTTACAACACTAAATAGTAATAAACCATTGAGTTACGCAGCTATCTATAAATTATTTGAACAAATAGATTCAAAAATGAAAGAAATGGTTCCTCATTATTTTAGTGATGAATACTTTGATGCAATTGATAAGATAACACCTCATGTTTTGCGTCATACCTGGGCTTATATGACACTTTCATACTATTACAATAAATACTTAGCAGATAAAAAGGAAATAAGTAACCCATTAGAGTTGGCAGAGAATGAATTAAGAGAATTAGGTGGTTGGTCTCTGAAAAGTGAAATGCCGTTACATTACGGTAGAAGATTTTTAGTCGAGATTGCTAATTTTCGAAATCTTGAACGTATACGAAAAAATAGGCAAGGATAATATATGCAATTAGGTTTGAAGATTGAAGATAATCAAAATAATGTAAATATTTTTAATGAATCTGATTCAATAATTGTGAATAATCTATACTTTCCTGAAAGATTAGTCTTTATTAGGGCTAGTAAATATGATAGTAAATTTTTATTAACTAAAAATGATTTATGGGATATAAATTATTCTGGTAAAAAATTTTCAATTTGTTTTGATAAATTGGCTAACAATGAAAAGAGGTTGTGTAAATATTTATTGTCTTATTATGTACAAATTAATACTCCATCTAAATTGGATGGTATTTTTAATGCTTACTTGTATTTTGTTAATTATTTTAAATCAAATTATTTAAAAATTAATTTTAGGGATTCAAAAAAACTTTTAATTAAATGTGCAAGTAGTAGTTATTATTATGAAATAAAATTCTTTATAAAAATTCTATTTGTCGAAGGTTTTTCTGGATTTAATTTGAATGAAGAGTATCAACTAGAGTTGATAGATAGGCCAAAAAAAAATAATTTTTTATATTATGAAAATAAGCTGGATGCTATAGACTTCCCTATTATCAATATGATTAATCAGGGTTTCACTAATTTAGTTTTAAATTGTAAAAAGCATCATGAGATTGATAATGAAGATTTAAAGCAAACAGTGATTTTAGGGCTTCACTATGCTACAGGACTTAGACCTGTCCAGGTTTCGAAGCTCAGTGTTAAAGACTTTAAACAAGATACGCACTCTACAGATTGTTCTTATGATAAGTTCAGCTTACTTATTCCTTACGCTAAGCAATCACGTGTAATGCACGAAAAAATTGCCGTAAAGTTACCCGAAGAAATTGCTGAATTATTAAAGATATATATTGATAAATTTGACTTAAAGTCTGCTGATAAGATGTTTGATTTAGGTGATAATGCAGCTAAATATTGTCTAAAATCAATCAATAATCAGTTATTTAACTTCTCTCCCAGAACTTATCAGTTAGCTGTAATCAATAAAGAACTTATACCACATAAAATTACCTTTAATGACTTTCGTCATCACGTTGGTCATAGCCTAGCAATGTCTGGTGCGAGTCCAGAAGAAATAGCTTATATCTTAGGGCATTCTTCATTGGTAGCAGCTAGACATTATATTTACTCTTCACCCGAATTAGCTGAAATAAGAGCCCAAGCTTTAGGAACTAATCAATTATATCAACAAATGATTTCGATGCTTCTTACAGGAAGATTGGTTTATAAAAATGAATGGACAGGCAAAAAGGTTCTAGGGAATTTGTCGAATAAATTACATTTAAACATCGGTGGCTGTGCTTATTCAGATAAATGCTTCTTACAGCCAGTTCGAAATTGTTACGGTTGTATGTATTTTCATCCATTCATAGATGGTAATCATCTAGAAGTTCGAAACTGTATACAAAAAGAAATCAATGATTTAGTTAGAATTTCTGACGAATTAGGTGTTTCTAGAAATCCTGTTATTCAAGTGCATGAAGCTACAAAATTTGAAATTGATTCTGTTATTAACCGCTGTACTTATTTTAAGGATGAAATCTAATGAAATCTAAAAACTATAATAAATTTATAACTGAGCAGAAAGAATACTTTAATGAACATCTTAAAAATAACTTTCAGCAAACTTGGGATGATTCTATCTGGTATGGTGGAATACATGGCTCTGGATGGTTAAGTAGTAGAACAAACAGGATCGATTTCAATTTCAGTGAAATCAGAAGAATGAAAGGATTGGACGATATTGAGATTGATGAAATATACCAAGAGTTTATTAAAGCATTTCTCATCGTAAGTTACAGAAACTCTAACCAGAGTGCTTCACCTCAAAAATTAAAGGCTGAATATTTAATTTTGAAACGATGGTACAGCGCGTTAAAGTTAATAAATCTAGAGAAAAATTTGAAGGTTCATCCATGTTTTTTGTCTACAGAAATACTTTATAAGGCTTTTGAGATTTTAAAGGAAAATTCTAGTCCAATTAATTTGCCAGACCATATAGGTAGTATGATTAGAATTCAAAATCTTTTAAATAATTATAACTTTACTGAAGGAGATCTTGAGTTTGATGTAAAAGCAAAATATCAAAATAGACAAAACAGAACACCAAAAACACGAATAATTCAAAAGGCTTTTGAGGGTGAGAAAATTGATGAAGATGAAATTGATAGCAGCAAACTCATCAGTATAAGAACATTTATAAATATTATTTCTTTGATATCTTTATGTGAAACGAAAGGCGAAAAAATACTTCTGCATCTCCTACTTCTTTTGATTGTGACAGGCTTTCGATCAACGGAAGCAATTTTGTTAAGGACAGATGCCTTAATAAAAAAACCTATTCTAGATCCTTTAAATTCTACTAATGTGGAAATTGACGGTATTCAACAGTATTTGGTAGGAATTCAATATTACGGTGCTAAAGGTGCAGGTTTTAGAGTACATTGGGTTGAGCCACTGGCTGCTAAACTAGTAGAAATGATTTTTTCTAATGTATTAGAGTTGACTAAGGAATCAAGAAGTTACTTATCCTATCTTAGATCTAAAAATGTGAAAGATTTTCTTCCAGAGGCGTTAGACAAAATAAAAGAAGACTTTCTCGAAATTGATCAATTGATTGATACGTGCTTTGGTGTCCCTGAGAAAACACGAGGTAATCCTGAAAAAAGAACACTTATAATTAAAACCTTAGCAAAATCAAATGTACCAATTTATAAAGCTGATAAATTTAAACAAAGAATCAATAGATACTACTTAAAAAAAGACATCAATAATTTTATTAAAAGCTTA